>JALZDC010000300.1 GCA_030862755.1 Actinomycetota bacterium | reverse complement strand
ATCTCGATCAGGTTGCCCTCCGTGTCGGCGAGATGGGCGACGCGCAGGTACCAAGCCTCCTGATCGTGAGGCTCGGTGATGAAATCCGCCCCCGCGGCCTTCCACTGCTCGTAGGTGGCATCGACGTCATCGACGTTGAAGCAGAGGACGATATTGCGAGCGCCGGTGCCCGGGGGAGGTGCACCCACGACCCCGTTCATCATGTCGCGGCGATAGAACGAGACGATGGCGCCGTCGGTCTTGAGCTCCACGTAGACCTCTTCCCCGGCCTCGAGCCCGACCTTGAATCCGAGGACATCGCGATAGAACCCGACGGCTCGTTCCACGTCGTCGACGAGCAACCGGACGTAGGTAAGCTCCACGTGTTCCTTTCCCCTCCTGGTCGTCCTCCTATGGCCGGCTTCCCACCCTAATTGGTCGCCCGGATAGAGTCCCGGACCCATGGACATGTCCTTGTCGCCGGAGCAGGAGCTCGTCCGCGATACCGCCCGTCGCTTCGCCGAGAAAGAGATCCTTCCCTATGTAAGGGAATGGGATCGCAGCGAGCAGATGGACCGGGCGATCGTGCACAAGCTCGCCGAGGCGGGCTTCCTGGGGGCTCCCATACCCGAGGACTACGGCGGCTCGGGCTTGGACAACCTCTCCTATTGCCTGATCGTGGAAGAGATCGGCAAGGCCGACTCGTCCGTGCGCGGCATCGTCTCCGTGAATGTCGGGCTCGTGGCCAAGACCGTGCTCCAGTGGGGGAACGAAGAGCAGAAGGAGGAGTGGCTCCCGCGCATCTGTTCCGGCGAGGCGCTTGGATGTTTCGGCCTGACGGAGCCGGGTTCGGGATCGGCTGCGGCGGACCTGGTGATGCGGGCCGAACGTGACGGCGACGACTGGGTCCTCACGGGCACGAAGATGTTCATCACCAATGGCAATTGGGCCGGCGTTGCCCTCGTCTTCGCTCGGACGGGGGGGCCCGGCGCCAAGGGGATAACCGCGTTCCTGGTTCCCACCGACGCAGCCGGATTCTCGTCCAAGCACGTGGGCGGCAAGCTCGGCCTGAGGGGCCAGGACACCGGTGAGCTCGTCCTCGACGGGGTGCGGGTGCCGGACCCGAACCGCCTCGGCGACGAAGGTCGCGGCTTCGCCATCGCCATGTCGGCCTTGGATACCGGGAGGATGTCTCTGGCCGCGGGATCCGTCGGGATCGCTCAGGGCTGCCTCGAGGCGAGCCTCAAGTACGCCGGGGAGCGCACCCAATTCGGCCGCCCCATCGCCAGCTTCCAGCTCATCCAGGCGATGATCGCCGACATGGCGGTCGAGACCGAAGCCGCACGCCTGCTGGTCTGGCGCGTAGCCGCGATGGCCGACGCCGGCCAAAAGCACACCCTCGAGTCCTCCTACGCCAAGTACTTCGCCAGCGAGACCGCCGTGCGAGCCGCGAACTCGGCCGTACAGATCCACGGTGGCTACGGCTACATCGACGAATACCCGGTCGGCAAATACCTACGTGATGCCCGCGTCTCGACCCTCTACGAGGGCACGAGCCAGATCCAGAAGCTCATCATCGGCCGCACTCTCACGGGCGAGAACGCCTTCACCTAGGCCGCTACGCCGTAAGCGTCTCCAGGGAGACTCCCCCGGTGTCCCGCCGGCGACAGTCCTTCGGTCTCGCGCGTTCTAGCGTGTCGTGTAGCCGACAAGCGGCGCAACCACATAGGGGGTAATCGTGGAAAGAGGTCGATTCACCAAGAGGACCTGCGGCACCATCCTCGGCTCGGCCATCCTCTTCGCGGCCGTGGGGGGTCCGGCCGCGGCCGCCGAGGTCGATCCCTATCGCGACCGTCAATGGGGCCTGAAGAAGGTCTCCGCTGCGGCCGCGTGGAAGGTGACCCGGGGACGCGGGGCTCTCATCGCCATCGTCGACACCGGTGTCGATCTCGGGCACCCCGATCTCCGGAAGCACATCGAGAACCGTCCCGGCTCCGACTTCGTCACCGGCATGACCGAGGACACCGCTCAGGACGAGAACGGCCACGGCACCCATGTGGCCGGGATCGCCGCCGCCTTGGCCGGCAACGGCATCGGCGTCGCCGGGGTCGCTCCGGGTGCTCGCATCCTCCCCGTCAGGGTCCTCGACGCCGATGGGTCCGGCAGCGCCGCCGACGTCGCCTCGGGTATCAGGTTCGCCGCCGAGCAGGGCGCCGACGTCATCAATCTGTCCCTCGGGGTCGGAGGAGCCGTCTCCGTCACCTCCTTGATCGGCGGGGACGAAGCCATGGCCGCGGCGATCGACTTTGCCTGGGCAGAGGGCGCAGTCGTGGTGGCCGCCGCCGGCAACGACTCCCTTCCCTTCTGCTCGCAGCCCTCGGGGGCGCCGAACATCCTCTGTGTCGGAGCCACCGACGAGAACGACAAGCTGTCGCTCTTCTCCAACTCCAATCTGCTCTCGTCCAAGATGAACTACATCGTCGCCCCGGGTGGCTCCGGCAAGACCTGCGACGGCGACATCCTCTCGACCATGCTGCGCAGCGCCCCTCGCGAAGCCTGCACCGTCAAGAAGGGCTACGCCTCCCTCGCGGGGACGTCTATGGCCACCCCCTTCGTCTCGGGCGCGGCC
>JALZDC010000324.1 GCA_030862755.1 Actinomycetota bacterium | reverse complement strand
CACCTCCCGACGCCCTGGTCCTGGACGCGACGATGCCTGGGATGGACGGCCACGAGGTCTTCCGGCGCCTCCGCGCGGAGCCCGGGCTCTCCGCGCTCCCCGTCATCTTCCTGACCGGACGAAGTGCCGACGAGTTCGAGGCCTATGCAGGCGAGCACGTCAGGGTCGTGACCAAGCCATTCGACCCCACCGAGCTCGTGAAGATCGTGCTCGATGCGATAGGGGTCGACGGGTGATCGAGGGGCGGCTGAAGGAACTCCTCAACGAAGCGATCGCGGCGGCTGCCCCTTCGCTCGCTATCGAGCCCCCCTTCCCCGAACCGGAGCTCCAGCGACCGCGCCAGAAGGAGTTCGGCGACTTCACGACCAACGTCGCGATGGTCGCGGCGTCCAAGGCAGGCGCCGATCCACGGAGGATGGCCGAGGCGATCGTCGGATCCCTGCCTCCCGCACCGTTCCTCGCGAAGGCCGAGGTGGCGGGGCCGGGGTTCATCAACCTGTGGACCACCGACGATTGGCTCCACGACGTCCTGCGGCAGATCGTCCTGGAGGGCGAACGCTATGGCGGCAGGGAGGCGACCGGCCGGCGGATCCAAGTGGAGTTCGTGTCCGCGAATCCGACCGGCCCGCTCACGATCGGGCATGCGCGCAACGCCTCGATCGGCGACGCGCTCGCCCGCTTGCTGAGCTTCGCGGGCGACGAGGTCGAACGGGAGTTCTACTTCAACGACGCCGGCGGCCAGATGGATCGGTTCGGCGCCTCCGTCGAGGCAAGGTACCTGCAGCTCCTCGGCCGCCACGCGGAGATGCCGGAGGACGGCTACCACGGCGACTACATCACCGACCTCGCACGGGACGTCCTCGCTGTCGAGGGACCCGGCCTCGCCGACCTGCCGCCGGGCGAACGGTTCGTCCGGCTCCGGGAGGAGGGTGCGCGCCGCGCGATGGAGCAGATCCGCGCCACTCTCGAGCGGTTCGGTGTCGGCTTCGACTCGTACTTCCTCGAGGCCACTCTCGTGGAGAAAGGCGAGATCGCGCGGGCGATCGAACGGCTGCGTGAGGCCGGCTACGCCTACGAGGCGGAAGGGGCGACGTGGTTCCGCTCGACGGCGTTCGGCGACGACAAGGATCGCGTGGCGATCCGATCGGACGGGACGCACACGTACTTCGGGGCCGACATCGCCTACGTCCTCGACAAGTTCTCGCGTGGCTTCGATCACCTGGTCTACGTGTGGGGAGCCGATCACCACGGTGACATCGCGAGGGTGAAGGGCGTCGCGACGGCCCTGGGCTTGGACCCCGATCGGGTCGAGATCGTCATGTACCAGTTCGTGTCCTTCCTTCGCGGAGGCCAGCCCTTGAAGATGAGCAAGCGGGCCGGGACCTTCGTCTCGCTGGACGAGCTGATCGACGAGGTGGGGACCGACGCCGCGCGTTTCCATCTCCTCCTGTTCTCGAGCGACCGTCCGATGAACTTCGACATCGCCGAGGTCGCGCGGCAGACGCTCGAGAACCCCGTCTTCTACGTGCAGTACGGGCACGCTCGGATCGCCTCGATCCTCCGGAAGGCGAGTGAGGAGGGGATCGAGCTCGGTCCGATCGAAGAGGCGAACCTGCCGCTGCTCGCATCCGAGCCCGAGCTGGACCTGCTCCGAGCGCTCGCAGACGTTCCGCGCATGATCGCCACCGCCGCGGAGCAGCGAGCTCCCCACAGGCTGACCCACGCGGCGCAGGACCTCGCGGCCACCTTCCATCGCTTCTACACCTCATGCCGCGTGGTCTCCGATGACGCGGCGATCACGCAGGCGCGGCTCTGGGTCTCCTCGGCCACGAAGCAGGTCCTCGCGAACCTCCTCGGGCTCGTCGGCGTCTCGGCGCCCGACTCGATGGAGAGGCTGGAAGGGTCGAGACCGGAGGGCTCGGACCCGGATGGCTGAGCGCCTAGACGGGTGAGGATCCGGATGGATGATGCGTTCGAGATCCGAGCGGCGAGACCGAGCGACGCTCGTGCTTTCCTCGAGCATTGGACCGCGATCGTGGCGGAGGAGCGGTTCGTCCGGAGCGAGGAGGTGCAGGCGTCGCCCCGCGCCTATCGACGTCGCTTCCGGCAGCGATCCGACCTCGCGACCGATCTGCTCGCGTTCGAAGGCGGGCGTTTGGTCGGGCACGTCACCGTGCAGTGCGAGCGTCATCCGGTGACGCGGCACGTAGGCTCGCTCGCGATCGCGGTCGCCTCCGACGCCCGCGGGCGGGGGATCGGACGCCGGTTGATGACGGAAGCGATCGCGTGGTCCAAGGAGGCCGGCGTCGAGAAGCTCGTCCTCTCCGTCTATCCGCACAACGAGGCCGCGATCGCCCTGTACCGGAGCTTCGGTTTCGTCGAAGAGGGGAGGCTCGCGAGGCACTCGCGCAAGTCCTACGGTTACGAGGACGAGATACTCATGGCGGCCTGGATCGGGAGCGACGCGTGACGGCGGACGGGTCGAACGAGGCGAGCGAACGGACCGTGCGCATCGGTCTGCTCGGCAGCGGGACCGTGGGTGCGGCGGTGATCCGGCTGCTGCACGAGCACGGGGAGGACGTGGCTCGCAGGGCGGGCGTGCGCCTCGAGGTCACTCGGGTGGCCGTGCGCGACCCGAGTCGCGACCGAGGCGTGCCGCTGCCACCGGAGCTGTTCATCGACGATCCCGGTGTGGTCGTGGACGATCCCGGGATCGACATCGTCTGCGAGCTCATGGGGGGCGTGGAGCCGGCACGCGAGCTGCTCGTCCGCGCCCTGGCGAGCGGGAAGTCGGTGGTAACCGCGAACAAGGAGCTGCTCGCGACCCACGGGGTGGAGCTGTTCACCGCGGCGGACCAGGCGGGGAGCGACCTCTACTTCGAGGCAGCCGTCGCGGGTGGGATCCCGCTGATCCGGCCACTGCGGGAATCGCTCGCCGGCGAGCGCGTGGACGTCATCCTCGGCATCGTGAACGGCACGACCAACTTCATCTTGACGCAGATGTCCGAACACGGGTGGACGTCCGACCGGGCGGTCGCCGAGGCGCAGCGACTCGGGTTCGCCGAGGCGGATCCGACGGCGGATGTCGAGGGGTACGACGCGGCCGCCAAGTGCGCGATCCTCGCGTCGGTTGCGTTCGGTGCACGCGTCGTCGCGGACGACGTCTACCGCGAGGGGATCTCCAGCGTCACGCCGCAGGACTTCGAGGACGCGGCGAGGCTCGGCTACGTCATCAAGCTCCTCGCGATCGCGGAGCTGGACGACGACGAGATCGCGGTCCGCGTGCACCCGTCGATGATCCGGGCGGAACACCCGCTGGCCGCCGTCCGCGGCGCGTCCAACGCCGTCTTCGTCGAGGGCCCGAAGATCGGACAGCTGATGTTCTACGGCGCCGGCGCGGGGGGCGATCCGACCGCGACCGCCGTCGTCGGCGATCTCGTGAGCGTCGCGAGGAACCTCCTACAGGGTGCGCGCGGCCCGGGGTCTGCGCCGACGAACGCCCGTCGCGTCCGGCCGATGGACGACACGCGCGACCAGTACTACCTCAAGCTCCGCGTGGACGATCGACCCGGTGTCCTCGCGGAGATCGCCGATCGTTTCGGGCGCAACGGCATCTCGCTCGAGCGAGTCTGGCAGGAGGGCTTCGCGGACGAAGCGACGCTTTCGTTCATCACCCACAGAGCCCAGGAAGGCGTGTTCCAGAAGACGATGCAGGAGCTCCGCGAGCTGGACGCGGTCCACGCCGTCGCGAGCGTCATCCGGGTGGAGGGCGAGGAGTGACCTCCATGGACGGGGCGCCGCGATGGCGCGGCATCATCGAGGAGTACCGCGGGAGGCTTCCGGTCTCGGCCGACACGCCGGTGGTCACGCTCGGAGAAGGAGGGACGCCGCTCGTCAGGTCGGATGTCCTGTCGGCCGAGACCGGCTGCGAGGTGTGGCTGAAGTACGACGGCGCCAACCCCACCGGCTCCTTCAAGGACCGGGGGATGACGCTCGCGATCTCGAAGGCCTTGGAGGAAGGTGCCAAAGCGGTCGTCTGCGCCTCCACCGGGAACACGAGCGCGAGCGCGGCCGCATACGCGGCGAAGGCGGGGCTGACATGCGGAGTGCTCGTGCCGAAGGGGAAGGTCGCGCTCGGCAAGATGGCCCAGACCCTCGTGCACGGCGCCCGGGTGCTGGAGGTCGACGGCAACTTCGACGCGTCGCTCGACCTGGCGAAGGGCCTCGCCGACCGCTACCCGGTGACCCTCGTGAACAGCGTGAACGTCTACCGTCTCCAGGGACAGAAGACGGCTGCGTTCGAGATCTGCGACGCGCTCGGCCGCCCGCCCGACCTGCACATCGTCCCGGTCGGGAACGCCGGGAACATCTCCAGCCACTGGATCGGCTACACGGAGTACCTGGAGGGGGGCATGATCCACGACCCACCCCGCCTCTTCGGGTTCCAGGCTCGAGGTGCCGCGCCGATCGTGCTCGATAAGGCGGTGAGGGATCCGCAGACGATCGCGACCGCCATCCGGATCGGGAACCCGGCCTCGTGGGAGCAGGCGGTTGCGGCGGCGAAGGAGTCAGAGGGCGCTATCCTCGCGGTGACCGACCGGGAGATCCTGGCGGCGTACCGGCGCGTCGCCCGGGAGGGGTTGTTCGCGGAGCCCGCGTCGGCCGCGAGCGTGGCCGGGCTGCTGCAGGCGTCCG
>JALZDC010000212.1 GCA_030862755.1 Actinomycetota bacterium | reverse complement strand
GCCATGGGGAGCGTGGGGGCCGCGGCCACCGTCGCGGCGTCACGCGCCGAGGGCGGGTGGGGTGAGGCGGCGTCCGCGACCCTTGCGGTCGCGTTCGCCTGGGCGTGCGTCTCCAAGGTGACCGGATGGACCCAGTGGCGCCGCACGCTCTCGACTCACGCCCTCCCTCGCCGGCCCGAGCACGTGGCCGCGTGGACCGTGCCGGCTTTGGAATCGCTGGTACCGATCCTCACGCTCCTGGGCCGCCACCGGGCCGCTGCCGCCGTCGCGCTGGCCTCCCTGGCAGTCTTCTCGATCGCGCTCCTGCGGCCCGCTGCGCGCGACGGCGTCCGCGTCGCATGTGGGTGCTTCGGACGGGCCTCGGTAGACGTTCGGGTGGCGCTCGCCCGGAACCTCGGACTGGCGACGATCGCGATCGTGTCCTGGTCGCTCGCCGCTCCCGACCCGGCGCTCGGCCTCCCGGAAGCGGGCGACGGGCTGCCCGTCCTGCTCTTCACGGGGGCCTTGAGCGTGGCGGCGATCACGGCCTGGCGGAGCGCCGTCTGGCTGGGAAGGGGCCGGGCGTGAGCCCGTCGCGGGTGCTTCGCGCCGCCGCGCCCTTCGTGGCGGCGCTGATCACCGTCACGCTGATGGCGGTCGTCGCGGGCGCACACCACACCGACCTCCGGGATCCGGACGACTCCCGCAGCAGGCTCGATGTGATGCAGGTGAAGTTCCGGCACCAGCCGGGTCCGCCGTTGTGGACCGTCATCACGTTCGGCGAGTGGGGGGCCCCGAAGATGTGGGATCGGGGCTACATCCTGGTCCTGCTCGATACCGAGGGCGACACGGGCGCCGAGTACTACCTCCTCGTCCGGTCGCTGGGCCGGGCATTCGGAGGCTCCCTCTGGCGAGCTCACGCCACGGGGCCCGATTCCTACCTCGGCGCCGTCCCAGTGAAGCGGTTCTCGCGCCGGAGCGCGTCTGTCCAGGTGGGCCTCACCCGTCTGAGGTTCGGGGCGAGCCGATCCTTCTATCGGTGGTGGGTCCAGACCTTGTACACGAGCAGGGCATGCCCTCGAACCTGCCAGGACCGTGCACCCAACGGGCAGCCAGTTCGGCAGTGGAGGCCGGGGATGTCCCCAACGCCGTCCCCGTCCCACTCACCGTCCCCGAGCGACTCTCCCTAACTCTGACCAACTGGGTGGGTCGCTTAGACTTCATGCGCGGGGGACGTAGCTCAGTTGGTAGAGCACCTGCTTTGCAAGCAGGAAGTCGCGGGTTCGAGTCCCGCCGTCTCCACGGAAAACGTCTCTCAGGGAGCAGTCGTCGGCATCCCCATGGTGGCTCCCGAACACTCCTCCGAAGACAGGAGGTCGATTTGATTCGATCCGTGTTGGCTTCGGCCGATTGCGGCACGAGGCACACTTTCGTTCCGCTTCATACCCAGGGGCTTCGAAGTCGCTGATCCCTTGCTCGCGCATGGCCCGGAATGTCCGTTGACGGGATCGGCCTGCGGCGGCTCTCGCCGAAGCTACCCAGAGGTGTGCTCGACATCCACCCGTCGTGGTCTCCCGATGGGACCCAGATCGCGTTCATGCGCTACACGAGCAGGACGTGGCGGCCAGCGCCGAGGACGGCGACATCTGGATCATCGACGCCGATGGCACAGACGCCAACACGGGTACGCACGGTCCAGCCATCGACTCGTGGCCTCAGCGGATGGTTGGGAGTGCCGGTAGACGCATCGGAGGGCGACGCAGCGGGCGCCAGGTCCTCGCCGGATGGTGACTGCCCGAGTGACCGCCCAACTGACCACTCGATGGAGCGCTCGGCTGAACGTTGACGCTTGCCGCGGCTTGGTCGGGGTTGATGAGGGTCCGGGTCTCATGCAGCCGCGTGATCCTGGAGCCGTTGAAGGAGCGCCAGTCGGTTCAAACATCGTCCAGCCCAGGTCCCCTTCCGCAGGTCAGATGTCCTTCATCTTCGACATGATGTCGCGGCGCGATGTCGGACATCCTCGTAGAAGACGACCCTCGGCTCCAGCGGACGAGCGCACCCGTGGTCTGGCCGGATCCCGAGCTCGTCCGTGAGCTCGAGGCACTTCACCGAGCGCTCGCCGGGTTCCGCCGGCGCAGGTGCTTCGGTCGGGCGATCGCCGCTCCGCAGATCGGGGTCGCCAAGCGCGTGATCGCGATGGACCTGGGTGCTCGGCCGTTGTCGTTGATCAACCCCGAGGTGTTCTGGCGCAGCGAAGAGACCATCGAGCTATGGGACGACTGCATGAGCGTTCCCGATCGCGTCGTCCGGGTGCGGCGCCACCGATCGATCTCGCTTCGCTACTTCGACGGGGAGGGGAGACCCCGGGAGTGGCGGTGTCTTCCCCCGGACATGAGCGAGCTGCTGCAGCACGAGATCGACCATCTCGACGGCGTGCTCATGACCGCCCGTGCCGGCGAGGCCGAGGCCGTCCGATCGATCACGGAGCACGCGGCGCTCGTGGAGGCGACACGACCAGCCCATCGCCTGTCCCTTGCGGCTATCGCGGACGCTGCCCGCATGATCGATCCGGTATTCGTGCACACCCCCCAGTACGAGTGCGAACCACTGTCGCAGGAGCTCGGCTGCGCGCTGACGTTGAAGGTGGAGACCGTCAATCCGATCCGGAG
>JALZDC010000210.1 GCA_030862755.1 Actinomycetota bacterium | reverse complement strand
CGCGTCCGCGTCCCGATGCAGGAGGTACCGATGTCCGCACAGCCCACGTCCCGACCTACACGCAGCGATGGAGCGTACCGGTGAACGCTCTCGAGGTGACGGGTCTGTCCGTCGAGGCCGGGGGCGTCACGGTCGTCGAGGGTCTCGACCTCACTCTCACCGCAGGCGACAAGGTGGGCGTGGTCGGGCGGAACGGCGCCGGCAAGACGAGCACCCTCCAGGTCTTGGCGGGGGAGATGCCCGCCGCGGCCGGCACCCTGAGACGCGCCGGCGCCGTCGGATACCTCCGGCAGGACCCCCGGCAGCACCGGGGCGACGACGCCAAGAGCGGCATCGAGTACCTGCTGGCCGCGCGGGGCCTGGTCGACCTGCAGCGGGGCGTCGAGAAAGCCCGTCTCCAGCTCGAAGAGCGAGCGTCGGAGGACCACGTCGCTCGCTTCGCGCAGCGCGAGGAGGAGTACGAACGTCGCGGTGGATATCGCGCGGAAGCGGATGCGCGAGCGATCCTCGCCGGGCTCGGGCTGTCGCAAGACCGTCTCGACCTGCACGTAGGGACGCTGTCGGGCGGCGAACGGCGCCGCATAGAGCTCGCCAGGATCCTCTTCGGCGGGTCGGACCTCCTGCTGCTCGACGAACCGACGAACCACCTCGACGCGGACGCGAAGGGCTGGCTGATGCGATTCCTCGCGGCGTACCGGGGGGCGCTCCTGGTCGTCAGCCACGACATCGCTCTCCTCGATGGAGCCATCACCCGGATCCTCCATCTCGATCGGGACGGCCTCGTCGAATACCGCGGGACCTACACGCAGTACCGGGAGGCAAGGGCCGCCGACGAGAGACGGCTGACCGCCCTCGCCTCCCGTCAGGACGCCGAGATCAGGCGGCTGAAGACGCTGGCCGACTCGATGCGTGGGCAGACGGCGAAGCGAGCGCGAAAGGCGAAGACGCTCGATACGAGGGTCGCCCGCCTCCAGGCTCGGAAGGTCGTGGCGCCGTCGCGGGAGCGGGGGGTTCGGTTCCGCTTCCCAGAGCCGCCCCACTCCGGCAGGACGATGCTCGAGGCCGAGGCCCTGACCAAGGGGTACGGGGGACCGCCGGTCTTCGAGGGCGTCTCCTTCGACGTCGAGCGGGGAGAGCGCCTGCTCGTGATGGGCCTGAACGGCGCCGGGAAGACCAGCATGCTCCGGATCCTCGCCGGCGAGACTCGCGCGGACGCCGGTTCGTTCCGTCTCGGTCACGGGGCGCAGCTCGGGTACTACGCGCAAGAACACGAGGGGATCCGCGACGGGATGACCGTGCTCGCGCACATGCACCAGGCGTCACGGGCCGACGACCAGGCGCTCCGAACGCTCCTCGGTATGTTCGGCCTTCCCGGTGACATGGCGTTCCGGGACGCCGGCACGCTGTCGGGCGGTGAGAAGACGAAGCTCGCGCTCGCTCAGCTCGTCGCGGGCCGCAAGAACCTCCTTTTCCTGGACGAGCCGACCAACAACCTCGATCCGCCGTCCCGGGCCGCGATCGCGCAGGCCCTCCGGGACTGGCCGGGGGCGATGGTGATCGTGAGCCACGACACGGAGTTCGTGGAAGCGCTTGCACCGGCACGGGTCCTGTTGATGCCGGAAGGTGGTCTCGACTATTGGAGCGAGGACCTGCTCGACCTCGTGGCGCTCGCATGAGGGCTATGCTCCGCCGATGAACCCGGACCTCGCCTTCGTCAACGGCGCCGTGTACACCGTGGACACCGCTCGAACCCGAGCCCAGGCGCTCGCCGTCGAGCAGGGCAGTATCGTGGCGGTCGGCAGTGACGATGCGATCCGCGAACACATCGGTCCCCGGACCGAGGTCGTCGACCTCGATGGACGGATGCTCCTGCCAGGCTTCCAGGACGCGCACGTCCACCCCGTGAGCGGCGGCGTCGACCGGTTGCAGTGCGACCTTCACGACCTCCACACCCGTGAGGACTACCTGCTCCGCGTGAAGACGTACGCGCACGAGCACCCGGATCGCGAGTGGATCCTGGGGGGTGGCTGGTCCATGGACGTGTTCCCCGGCGGCACCCCGACCAAGGACCTGCTCGATTCGGTCGTGCCCCAGCGCATCGTGCTCCTGCCGAACCGCGACGGCCACAGCATCTGGGTGAACAGCCGCGCCCTGGAGGTCGCCGGGATCACGTCGGCG
>JALZDC010000207.1 GCA_030862755.1 Actinomycetota bacterium | reverse complement strand
GGATTCGAACCCTCGACGGACCAGACCGGCCCATAACGGTTTTCGAGCACTTGGGTGCGATGCACTCAAGTGCGACCTACCGGAAACCTGGTAGTTCCCCCCGGCGAGCTGGATGCTGCTTCCCGCGCCGCACCCTTTTCGGCCGGAGCGGCTCCATCGCTACGCTGAGCTGTGGCACCAGGAGGTGAGTCCATGCCCGTCGAAGCGACCAAGCGACAAGCGGCCATCGACCGCGCCCGTGTAGCCGAGCTCACGCGTCGCGAGCAGGAGCGGCTCGCGATTCGTACGCCGCGGTCGCGGGACCACTTCGAGCGGGCGCGGCAGGCGATGCCCGGCGGGGTGCCCTCTTCCTTCCAGGTCAATGAGCCTTGGCCCGTCTACGTCGAGCGGGGCGCCGGCGCACGCGTGTGGGACGTCGACGGCAACGAGTACCTCGACTTCCACAATGGCTTCGGCGTCATGTGCATCGGCCATGCCAACCCCGTCGTGGCCCGTGCCGTCAAGACCCGTGTCGACCGAGGGACCCACTTCGCCGCCCCCACCGAGGGCTCGATCATCGTGGCCGAGGAGCTGAAGCGTCGCTTCGGCCTCCCCCAATGGCGCTTCACGAACTCCGGCACCGAGTCGACGCTCGACGCGGTCCACCTGGCCCGGGGGGCCACCGGACGCGACGTCCTCCTGAAGATCGAAGGCTCGTACCACGGACACCACGACGCGGTGATGGTCTCTGTCTACCCACCGCTCGAGGCGCTCGGGGACCGCGACGACCCGTTAAGCGTCCCCTATGGCGCCGGATACCCGCGGGGGCTCACCGAGCTCACCCGTTCGGTCCCGTTCAACGACGCGGACGCCCTCGAGCGGGTGCTGCAGAAGCTCGAGGGACGCGTCGCGGGCCTGATCATGGAGCCGGCGATGATGAACATCAACATCGTCCCGCCGGAACCCGGCTATCTCGAGCGCGTGCGCGAGCTCACGACGGCCCACGGGGCAATGCTTATCTTCGACGAGGTCAAGACCGGCGCCACGATCTCGCCGGGCGGCGCAACCCGGCGCTTCGGAGTGTCCCCGGACATGATCGCCCTTGCGAAGGCCACGTGCGGCGGCCTGCCCGGTGGCGCGATCGGGATGACCGACGAGCTCGCCGCGCTGGTCGCGGACGGGACGGTCCACCAGTACGGGACCTTCAACGGCAACCCTCTGGTGATGGCGGCAGCCGAGGCAACCCTCACCGAGGTCCTGACGGACGATGCCTACCAGCGGCTTGAGCGGACCAACGCCTCCCTCCTCTCCGGCTGTGATGAGATCATCGAGCGCCATTCGCTGCCCGCCTACACCATCGGTTTGGGGGCGAAGGGCTGCGTGATCTTCTCCGGGGAGCCGGTCCGCGAATACCGCGACTACCTGACCAAGGTCGACGGCGACCTCTCCAGGCTCGCCTGGCTGTACCACATGAACGGCGGCGTCTTCATGACCCCCGGGGTCGAGGAGGAGTGGACGCTCTCGCTCGCGCACGACGATGCGGCGCTGGAGCGCTACCTCGAGACCTTCGCCGCCTTCGCGGCCGAGGTCACCGGGAGCGGCGCCTGAGCCTCGCGTCGTTCGTGAGGACGGACTTCTTCCGCCCGCGGGAACGCCCCTGGCGCTCGCGCGATTTCGCGCCGCTGCTTGTGGAGAGCTCGGGCGCCGGGGCGAGGTGAGACCGCGGAGGTCGTCGCGATTCTCCAGGCCACGACTCGGAGGTGGTCGGAGACGAGTTGCCTGTTCCTCGACTTCGCCGAACTCGGTGACTACGCGCACCGCCAGTAGCTCAACCGCCGAGGGCGTACAGCCGCCACTCGCCAGGCAATCCCTTGAGGTCGTGCGTGCCGCGGTCCTCGAACGACAGGCCCGCCGATAGCGCGAGCGCGCGAGTTGTCTCCGAGACGAGGATCTCGTTCGCCCTGGCCTGGGCCATGATCCGCGCCGCCTCATGGACCGCGACGCCACGCACGTCCTCGCCGACGAGCTCGACCTCACCGATGTGGACGCCGGCTCGGATCCGGACGCCCTCGCGGCGCGCCGCGTCAGCGATAGCCGCGGCGCATCGAAGCGCCTGCGCCGGTCCGTCGAATGTCGCCAAGAGCCCGTCACCGGTGGTCTTCACCTCACGTCCGCCGAAACGATCGAGCGCGGAGCGGGCGGCCTCGAAGTGCGTCGAGAGCAACGCCCGCCAAGCCGTGTCACCCAGCCGGCCGGCCACCGCGGTGGAGTCCACGATGTCCGTGAACAGCAGCGTCGCCAGCGCTCGCGGCGAGCCGGACCGGAAGCCGGCGAGCGCGCGCAGGCCGGACCACTCGATCAGCACGCACTCCTCGTCGCCGACCGTGTACCCGTCGTGGCCGGGCGGGATGTCGTAGACGTCGTCCGGCCCGAACTCGCGGGCCGTGCCGTCGCGCAGCACCACACCGAGACGACCGGAGACGACTACTCCGACGTGACGAGCCTCGCACCAGTCTCCTCCTACGTGCGCGCGGACGTGCGTCGACCAGCGCCAGCCAGGCTCCTGAACCGTGCGTCCGACCGTCAGGTCACCGAGATCGACGAGCTCCTCGACGATCCCCGGCAGTCGGATCGTCTCGTCGGGATTGCCGAGGTTCTTCCCCCTGAGCTCGGCCATCGTCACATATTGATGGCCCCGGTCCGTGAGTTCCAGCGCATGAGGGGCCGGCTCAACATCGCCGCGAGCCTCGTCTGCGCCCCACAGCCGACGTTCTCGCGGCGACGATGGCGAGCGCCTCGTCTTCGGCGAGGGCACCTTGCTTGTAAAAGTCTCCGCAGCCGAAAGCAGCGGCGCCTTCACGATTTGGGAAGAGCTGCCGCCCCTGCTCGACACGCCCCTCCACGTCCACGAGCGCGAGGACGAGCTGTTCCACATCCTGGAGGGAGAGCATGTCTTCCAGTGCGGCGAGGAGGAGTTCAATCTCGGCCCTGGAGGACTCATCTTCCTCCCACGCGGCGTTCCGCACGCACATCGGCGGGTCATCCCGCGGATTGGCCGATTCCTCGTCCTGACATCTTCAAGGGGCTTCGAAGGGTTCTTCCGGATGCTTGCCGAAGCGGACCGCGCCGGCGAGCTCGGGGCGGAGACCTACGCGGCAGCCTCTGAGCGCTACGGCATCACCTGGATCGACTGAGATTGAACGGCCTAACCGCCACCGTTGCGCCCTACCAGATCGCTCCGCTCGAACGCGCCCGCGAACAGGTGGCCTCGCACTGGCGGTTGGTCGAGCCCGGTGGCGCACTGGTCCCGGAGGAGTGGGACCTGCCCTCGTGGCACTTCAATCCCCCACTGCCCCGGCGGTAGCTCTAGCGCCGCGCAAGAATTTGGGGTCAATCCCGAGAGAACAGGTCATCCGGGCGCAACGGGAGGAAGTCATGGTCATCCAACTCATCAACGTCTCGATCAGGCGCGGGAAGCGCGACAAGTGGCTCGAACTGATCCGCATGAACGCGGCCCAGACGCGCGCCGAGGAAGGATGCGAGAGCTTCCGAATCAGCGAAGATGTCGAGACGCCGAACACCTTCGTGATCGTCGAGAGGTGGACAAGTCGCGAAGCCCAATACGATCACTTCCGGAGACCGGAGTTCGGGGAGCTAATGGGCGCGCTCGGGGACGTCCTCGCAGGTCCGCCCGAGGTCTCGATCAACGAGGTGGCCTCCACACTTACACTCGATGACGCGCTTGTGGCTGCGGGGATGAGCGGATAAGCCTGTCCGCCGGAAGGTCAGGGGAGGGATTCGAACCCTCGATGAACCTAATCGGCCCATAACGGCTTCGAGACCTGAGTAAGACGCACACGAGTTCGAAGAGACATGCGGAGGTGTCCTCGGAGCTTCCACCGACTGCGGAGAGGGCTTGACGGTGACCCCCCG
>JALZDC010000205.1 GCA_030862755.1 Actinomycetota bacterium | reverse complement strand
GGTGCGGAGAGTCCTCGAGACGAATGCGGGCTGTTCGGCGTGTGGGCGCCGGGCGAGGACGTAGCGAGGCTCACCTACTTCGGGATCTTCGCCCAGCAGCATCGGGGTCAGGAGTCCGCCGGCATCGCGGTCTCCGACGGCCACGACATCTTGGTCTACAAGGATCTCGGGCTGGTCGCACAGGTTTTCAACGAGGCCACGCTGGCGACCCTGCAGGGTGATCTCGCCGTCGGCCACACCCGCTACTCGACCACCGGGTCCACGACGTGGGACAACGCCCAGCCGATCTTCAAGAACGACGGCGTGCGAGCGCTCGCGTTGGGGCACAACGGGAACCTGGTGAACACCTCGGAGCTGGTCTCACGTCTCGGTCGCTCGTCCGCCGCCACGACCGACTCCGACCTCGTCGCGACGATGCTCGCGTCCGAGATGGCCCATCACGATCTCGAGGGAGCCGCGATGCGCGTCCTGCCCGAGCTCGAGGGTGCCTTCTGCTTCGTGATGGCCGACGAGCACTCGGTCTTCGCCGCCCGGGACCCGCGCGGTCTCCGTCCGCTCGCGGTGGGGAAGCTTCCGAAGGGCTTCGTCGTCGCCTCGGAGACCTGCGCCCTCGACATCGTCGGGGCCACCTTCATCCGGGAGGTCGAGCCCGGCGAGCTGATCCGGATCGACGATCGAGGCCTGCATTCCGCCCGCTTCGCCAGGAGCCCGCGCGCGGCGCTCTGCATCTTCGAGTTCGTTTACCTGTCCCGGGCGGACTCGCGGATGAAAGGCGTCTCGGTGCATGAGGCTCGGCGCGAGATGGGGCGGATCCTCGCGGCCGAGCACCCCGCCGAGGCCGACATGGTGATCGCGGTGCCGAACACGGGCCATTCGGCCGCCCAGGGATTCTCGGAGGTCTCGGGTATCCCCTACGGCGACGGGCTTCACAAGAACCAGTACGTCGGCCGGACGTTCATCCAGCCCTCCCAGTCGCTCCGCGAGCGGGGCGTGAAGCTGAAGCTGAACCCGCTGCCGGACTCGATCAGGGGGAAGCGCCTGATCGTGGTCGACGACTCCATCGTCCGCGGGACGACGACCAAGCAGATCGTGGCGATGCTCCGTGAAGCCGGCGCCGCCGAGGTCCACATCCGGATCACGTGCCCGCCGATCCGCTGGCCCTGCTTCTACGGGATCGACATGAGCACGCGCGCGGAGCTCGTCGCGGCCGATCTCGCCGTCGACGAGATCCGCGCGTACGTCGGCGCCGACTCGCTCGGCTACCTCTCGCTCGAGGGGCTGGTCCGGGCGACGGGGGAGCCGGCCGACGATTTCTGTCGCGCGTGCTTCGACGGCGAATACCCGATCCCCGTCCCCGAGCATGCGGGCAAGTTCGTGCTGGAGGATCAGCTCCGGCTCCCGACGGCGTGAGCGCGGCCTACCGCGACGCCGGTGTCGACACGGAGGCCGCGGCCAAGGCGGTCGCCGCCATCGCCGACCTCGCCGCGAGCGCCAGGCGCCCGGAGGTCGCGGATCAAGTGGGAGGCTTCGCCGGGCTCTACCGGATCGGCGAGGGGCGGCTCCTCGCGGCGGCTACCGACGGCGTGGGGACGAAGCTCGAGATCGCGCGACAGACCGGACGGCTGGACACGGTCGGGATCGATCTGGTGGCCATGTGCGCCGACGACGTGGCCTGTACGGGCGCCGAGCCCTTGTTCTTCCTCGACTACCTGGCCATCGGCCGGGTGGAGTCCACGCGTGTCGCTTCGATCGTCGAGGGGGTCGCGGAGGGATGTCGCCGGGCGGGATGCGCGCTCCTCGGGGGCGAGACCGCCGAGCATCCCGGCGTGATGGCTAAGGACGCCTTCGATCTGGCCGGCTTCTGCGTCGGCGCGGTCGACGAAGCCTCACTCCTCGGCCCCGGTCGCGTGAGCGAGGGCGACGTCGTCGTCGGGCTCGCCTCGAGCGGCCTGCACGCGAACGGTTTTTCGCTCGTGCGCTCGGCGCTCCTGCCTCCCTTCGACCTCGGCGACACGCCGCCCGGCCTCGACCGGCCGCTCGCGGACGAGCTCCTCGAGCCTTGTGCGATCTACGCGCCGGAGGTGGTCTCGCTCGCTCGAGACGGCCTGATCCACGCGGCCGCCCACGTCACCGGGGGTGGCTGGTTCGAGAACCTCCCGAGGGTCTTGCCGGATGGGCTCGGGGTGACGATCCATCGGGGCACCTGGCCGGAGCAACCGGTCTTCGGGCTCGTACAGGAAGCGGCCGCCGCTTCGGACCACGACATGTTCGCCACCTTCAACATGGGGATCGGGATGCTGCTCCTCGTCGCGCCCGGGTCGGTGGAGGACGTCATCGGTCGCGGTGCGCACGCGGCCTTCCGGATCGGCGAGGTCTCGAACCACCCCGGCGTTCGCGTCGTGTGACGATGTCATCTCGCTTCGCCGATCTGCCCCATGATGACTAGGCATCCGTCCCCCGTGCTGGGAGCATCCGTCGGTCGACGGACGCCAGGCGGCCCAGAGACAAACACCCGTTGGACGTATGCAGCGTCGACCTCCGGAGGCCGTAGGGATAGGTGAGATGGACACGAACGGACAGGGAAGCGTCCTCGTCGTCGACGACGAGCCACAGGTCGCGTGGGTCCTTCGGTTCACCCTGGAACACGAGGGCTACCGGACCTTCACGGCCAGCAACGGTGTGGAGGCACTCGAGGAGCTCAACAAGCATCACCCCATGCTGATGGTGCTCGACCTCATGATGCCGGAGATGGACGGCTGGACGGTCCTCAAGGAGATGACGAAGTTGCCAGTCGCGGAGCGGCCTCGCGTCGTGATCGTGAGCGCGCTCACCGGCCCGGACGACAAGGAGAAGGCTACGGCCCTCGGGGCCGACGCGTTCCTCCCGAAGCCGTTCGATGTTGAGGTGCTGATCGACGTCCTCGGCGGCCTCGCGAGGGCCTCCTAGCGCTCCTCCACGACCTTGCCGTACCGCACGCCACGCGCCGGCACGCGCACCTCGGTCCCGTCCCTCTTCCGGACGAAATAGGTCTCGGCGTCCTCGTCCCAGCGTTCGAGCATCCCCACCGCCTCGCTCAGGAAGCCGTTGGGAAGCTCGAACTGGAACGAGACGCGCTTCCCGAGGTCGTCGGGCGTGACGAGGTTCCGGCCGGCCATCGCGCGTGAGCCTATCCGACGCGGGCGATGCGGCCCGGCGGGGGGTCGGGGAAGGCGTCGGGGTGCAGGGCCCAGGCGAGCATCTCCAACCCGTCCACGATCCGAGGACCCGGCCTCGAGAAGTACGACGTCGCGTCCACGGCGAAGACGTTGCCGTTCCGCACCGCGGGCGTCTCCTGAAGCTCGGCGTGCTGGAACACCGCCGTGGCCTCCTCCTCGGCCTCCTCGAGGTAATAGCCGCAGGGCATGAACACGATCGCCTCCGGGTTCGCGTCGCGGATCTCACGATGGGAGACGACGCGCGAGGGGCCGCCCTTCTCGGAGAGCAGATTGACGCCCGCAGCCGCCTCCACCATCTCCGGCACCCAATGACCCGCGGCGAAGGGCGGGTCGGACCATTCCAGGCAGAACACGTTGAGCATCGGGAGGCGGGTGCCGACCTCCTTGACCCTGGCCACGCGCTCTCGGAGCGACGCGGTCAGCTCGGCTGCCTCGACGGCCCGCTCGAGGAGCTTGCCGACCGCGTCGACCTGGGCGATGACTTCCTCGAGCGTGTTGGGGTCCAGCGACAACACCTTCGCGTCCGGCAGGCCGAGCTTGTCGAGCGCCTCCTGGACCTGTCCCGACGGCACGGCGCAGACGCGGCAGAGATCCTGGGTGAGCACCACGTCCGGATGCTCGCGACGGAGCAGATCCGTGTCGAGGACGTAGAGCGGCTCCTTCGCATCCAGCTTTCCGCGCACCGCCTGGTCGATCTCACGGGCGGACAGCGGCCGGCCCTGATTGAGCGCGCTCCGGGAGACGACCGGTTTCGTGACGGCCTCGGGCGGGAAGTCGCACTCGTCGGTCACGCCGACCAGGGAGTCGCCCAGACCGAGCGCGAACACGATCTCGGTCGCGGACGGGAGAAGGGACACGACCTTCATGGCGGGCAACGTTATCGCGGCAGCTCGCGGAGAGCGTCGGCGTCCTCGAGCAGGCCGACGAGGTCGGTGAGGGCGCGGCCGGCGGCGGCGCCGTCGAGCACGCGATGGTCGAAGGTCAGGCTGATCGTGCACGCGGGGCGGGCCTCGACGCCGCCGCCGCCGGTGACCAGGGCGCGCGGCTCGATCACCCCCAGGGCTATCGTGACGGCGTTCGGCGGGTTGAGGAGGGGGGTTCCGGCCTCGCTGCCGTAGGTCCCGGTATTGCTGACCGAGATCGTGGCGCCCGTCCCCTCGCCGGGCGACAAGGAACCGGCTCGGGCGGCCTCGGCGAGGCGACGGATCTCGGTCGAGAGCTCGGACACACCCCGCGAACCCGCGTCACGGATCACGGACACGAAGAGGCCTCGCTCACTGTCCACCGCGATGCCGGCGTGGACCGTGGCGTGAACTACGATCGCGTCGTCCGCCCAGGTCGCGTTCAGGATCGGGTGGCTCGCGATCGTCCGGCAGATCGCCGCGACGAACACGGGAAGGGGAGAGACGCCGAGTTCGGCACGGACCATCTCCAGGGCGGTCGCGTCGACCGTCCGGAACGTGGTGACCTGCGGGATCGCCGCGGCCTGCTCCATCCTCCGGGCGATCGTCCGCCGGATGGGCGTCACGGGTATCCGGTCGGCGTGGTCCTCGGATGCGTCTCCGGCGGACGCGCTCTCATCGGCGGTCCGACCCTCGGTCGCCTGCTGCACGTCCTCGGCGCTCACCCGTCCGCCGGGTCCCGTTCCGGTGACGCTTGCCAGGTCGATCCCTAGGTCCTTGGCAAGTTTCCGGACCGCTGGCGTCGCGGCCGCGGG
>JALZDC010000203.1 GCA_030862755.1 Actinomycetota bacterium | reverse complement strand
CTCGTGTCGACCACGATCGAGCCCTCCTCGGATGCCGCGGCCGCGAACCCCTCCGGCGTGAGCGGCCGCGGCATCTCGATGTCCTTCCGGAGCCGCGGACCGGACCAGTTGATCTCTCGCATCCGCGCGAAGTACGCCGGTGTGCGCGGGAACGACGCCGGCCAGGTAGACAGGAACTCCTTCTCGCCCATGGAGAGCAGCCGGTTGGTCGCTCGCTCCTCACCGAGCGTCGACGTGTGCTTCTTGCCGCTGCCGACAGAACAGAACGACCCACCGCCGTGCGTGGGCTTGACGAGGGTCTCGTCGGGCAGGCCCGAGAAGGCGCGCTGCAGGGTCTCGAACTGATGACGCGTGAGGTGGTCGGTGAGCTCTGGCCCCACGAGATCGGATCGCGCCGCACCGCCCACGATCAATGCCCCGCCGCTGAACAGCACCGGGGCCGTTTCGTCCTCCCGGCGGAACACGTACGACACGTGCTCCGGGGAGTGGCCAGGCGTGGAGAGGACCTCGACCGCCACGTCTTCCAGGTCGATCCGTTCGCCCGGCGCCACCGGTGTGTGGGGGAACGACACGCCCGCCTCGGCGGGCTCGTACAGCTCGGCGTCCGTCTCGGCCCGGATGTCCTGGGCTCCCGACACGAAGTCCGCATGCAGGTGCGTGTCCAGGACCCCGGCGATCTCGAAACCGCGGACCTTGGCCGCCTCCAGGTACCGACGTACCCGACGGTCGGGGTCGATCAGCACTGCCCGGCCCGCGCTCACCTCGACGAGGTATGAGCCGTTCCCTAGTCCGCCGTCGCGGAAGAGCTGGACGTCCACGCGGATGAGGCTAGCGCCCCGCGACCACGACGGCCCTAGGAGCCGGCCGCCTTCAGCCGCTCCTCCTCTTGGAGCACCCGTCGCAAGACCTTGCCGATCAGCGTCTCCGGCAGCTCGGAGCGGAACTCCCACTCCTTCGGCACGCGGTATCCGGTGAGCCCTTGGGCCGGGTCGCGAGACCAGGCCTCGAGCTCCTCCCCGGTGAGGGTCTCACCTTCCTTCGCGACCACATAGGCCTTGACCCGCTCCCCGGTGGTGTCGTCGGGCAATCCGACGACGCACGCCTTCAGCACCCTCGGATGCCGATAGATCACGGCCTCCACCTCGGTCGGGTACACGTTGAAGCCCGAGACGATGATCATGTCCTTCATCCGGTCCACGATCCGGAAGAAGCCCTCGTCGTCCATGATCGCGATGTCGCCCGTGTGCAACCAGCCGTCCCGGATCATCTCCGCGGTCGCCTCCGGCTTGTTCCAGTACCCGAGCATCACCTGCGGTCCCTTGATGCAGAGCTCTCCTCGCTCCCCGGTCGGGACCTCGCTGTCCGGATCCTCGAGTGAGACGATCCGGCAGTCCGTATCGGGGATCGGCAGGCCGATCGTCCCGTGCTTCGGCTTGTCGAACGGGTTCACGTGCGTCACGGGAGAGGTTTCCGTGAGGCCGTAACCCTCGACGAGGTTGGCGCCGCCCGTCACCCGTTGGAACTTCTCCGCGACCGCCCGCGGGAGCGGCGCCGCGCCGGATATGCACGCCTTCACGGACTTCAGGTCGTACTTCGCCGTCTCGGGCGCCTCGTTCAGCGCCACGAACAGGCGAGGCACTCCCGGGAAGAACGACGGCTTCTCCTTGTCGAGCTCCTTGAGGGCCATGTGGACCTCGAACCGTGGCAGCAGGACGAGCTTGCCGGCTTGCGCGATCCCGAAGTTCATGGCGACCAACCCGAACGAGTGGAAGAACGGCAGGATGCACATCACACCGTCCTTGCCACGCTCGAAGAACGTGATGCACGGCACGACCTGCTTGATGTTCGAGGAGATGTTGTGGTGCGACAGCATCGCGCCCTTCGACAAGCCGGTCGTCCCGCCGGTGTAGACGAGGGTGGCCGGGTCGCGCTCGGCGTCGACTTCGGCGACCGGGGGCGGCGTGCCGGCGGAACCGATCGACTCCCTCCACCACCGGACGCGCGCATCCGACGGAACGGGCGGCCAGGGCTTCCCCTCGTGCTTCGCGTCCTTCCTGAACTTGATCGGCGCGAGAACGTTCAGTGGGAACCGCATGTAGTCGGTGAGCTTGGTGACGATGACCTCGCGGACCGCCGCCTCGTGCTGGACGGCCGCCCAGGCCGGATAGAGCTGGTCGAGGACGACCATCACACCGGGCGTGTGGTCCTTGATCTGATGGGCGAGCTCACGCCGCGTATAGAGCGGGTTGTTGCCCACCGCCACGGCGCCGAGGCGCTGGCACGCGTACCACGCGATCACGTATTGCGGTGAGTTGGGGAGGAGGAGTCCGACGCGATCACCTCGCTTGACCCCGAGGCCGGCGAGGACGGCGCTGAAGCGCTCGACCTCCTGCAGGAGCTGGCGATAGTTCATGTGCTTGCCGAGGAACGCGATGGCGGTGGACTCCGGGAACCCGGCAGCGGAGTCGGCGAGCAGGTTGAAGACGCTCTGGTGGGGGAACGGCGCCACCGTCTTGGGGACTCCCGCGCGCCACGCGCGGAACCAGGGGCGATGGTCGGTCATGGTGCGCATCATAGGGTGATGGCGGTGAACACGCAGAGCTCGACGCGGACGGCGGCGCAGACCGCGCCCGAAGGTCTCTTCG
>JALZDC010000182.1 GCA_030862755.1 Actinomycetota bacterium | reverse complement strand
GTGCTGTCCTGCTTCTCCACCTGTGCATGCCGGCCGGCGAGCTGACCTCGTGCTCTCTCCGCGGTGGCCTCGTCCTCGAAGCCCAGCTCCGCCACGGTGCTGCCGAGCTGCGCCTTCAGCGCCGAAGGCGTGTCGTTGGCGATCACATGCCCGTGATCGATCACCGCGACCCGGTTCGCCAGCCGATCGGCTTCCTCCAGGTACTGCGTCGTCAGCAGCACCGTGGTGCCGTCGCCGACCAGCTCCCGGATCATGGCCCACAGCTCGTTGCGGCTGGAGAGGTCTAGGCCCGTCGTCGGCTCGTCGAGGAAGAGCACCGGCGGACGCGGCACGAGCGCGGCAGCGACATCGAGACGCCGGCGCATCCCACCCGAATACGTGCGCACGGGGCGGTCTGCCGCTTCGATGAGACCGAATCGACCCAGGAGCTCCGCGGCCCTCGGCATGATGGCCGGCGTCTCCATCTGAGTCAGCCGGCCGATCAGCCGCAGGTTCTCCCGGCCGGTGAGGTTGGGGTCGACAGCCGCGAACTGGCCGGCGAGGCCGATCCGGCGGCGGACGGCGTCCGGCTCACGAGCGACGTCGTGGCCGAGGACGGTCGCCCGCCCCTCGTCGGGCTCGAGGACGGTTGCGAGGATCCTGATCGCCGTCGTCTTCCCGGCGCCGTTGGGGCCGAGCAGCCCGAAGACGGAGCGCTCCCGGACGCTGAAGTCGATGCCCTCAAGCGCGACCACTTCACCGAACCGCTTCGTGAGCCCCTCGACCTCGATCGCGACTCCATCCATGAGCCCGCGATGCTACCCGCCCGACGAGTAGCACATCTGGACGTCGGGCGTGCCGGACGGATGGGATCCGTGTTGAGATAGCGGTCGGATGCGCGCTCTCGTGAAGCAGGAGCCGGCCCCGGGCCTCGTCATGATGGACGTGCCGGAGCCCGAGATCGGGATCAACGACGTCTTGATCCGCGTGGACCGCACCGGGATCTGCGGGACCGACCTCCACATCGACGACTGGAACGAGTGGGCGCAGCAGACGGTTCCGGTCCCGCTGGTGATCGGTCACGAGTTCGTCGGAGAGATCGTCGAGGTCGGGTCGAACGTGAGTGATTTCGATCCGGGGGATCTCGTCAGCGGCGAGGGTCACGTGGTCTGCGGACGGTGCCGCAACTGCATGGCGGGACGGCGCCACCTGTGCGCCTTCGCGACGGGGATCGGCGTGGACCGTCCCGGCGCGTTCGCCGAGTACATCGCGCTGCCGATGACGAACGTCTGGCATCACGAGGCGTCGATCGACCGAGACGTCGCCGCGATCTTCGACCCGTTCGGCAACGCGGTCCACACGGCGTTGCAGTTCCCGGTCCTTGGCGAGGACGTCCTGATCACGGGCGCTGGCCCGATCGGGCTGATGGCGGCGGCCGTCGTCCGCCACGCCGGCGCGCGCCACGTGGTGATCACCGACGTGAATCCGTACCGGCTCGACCTCGCGAGGACGATCGGCGTGAGCGTCGCGCTCGACGTCCGCGAGAGCTCGCTCGAGCAGACGCAGACGAAGCTCGGCATGAAGGAGGGTTTCGACGTCGGCCTGGAGATGAGCGGCAACCCCGCGGCGCTGCAGGACATGCTCGCGAACATGTCCCACGGCGCGAGGATCGCGATGCTCGGTCTCCCCGACGAACCGTTCCCGATCGACTGGAAGACGGTGATCTTCGACCAGCTCACCCTCCGAGGCGTCTACGGCCGTCAGATGTACGAGACCTGGTACATGATGACCGTGATGCTGCAGAGCGGCCTCGACATCTCCCCGGTCATCACGCATCGGTTCCCGGCGGAGCGGTTCGAGGACGCGTTCGCCACGATCCGCACGGGCGAGACCGGCAAGGTGCTCCTGCACTGGGCGGACACGCCGTGACGAGCGAGACGGTGCGCCCGGCGCTCGCCTCGGAGCTCGATGAGATCCGTGCGGCGGGCCTCGAGAAGCCCGAGCGGGTGCTCACCTCCCCGCAAGGCGCTCGTGTGGGGGTGCGCGGCCGCGAGAACGAGGTCCTCAACATGTGCTCGAACAACTACCTCGGGCTCGCCGACCATCCGAAGGTGATCGCGGCCGCGCAAACCGCGATGGAGGTGTGGGGCTTCGGGCTCGCCTCGGTCCGGTTCATCTGCGGCACACAGCGGATCCACAAGGACCTCGAGGTGGCGCTGAGCGGCTTCCTCGGGACAGAGGACACGATCGTGTACTCCTCGTGCTTCGATGCGAACGGCGGCCTGTTCGAGGTGCTGCTCGGCGAGGAGGACGCCGTGATCTCGGACGAGCTGAACCACGCCAGCATCATCGACGGGGTCCGTCTGTCGAAGGCGCAGCGGTTCCGGTATCGCAACAACGACATGGAAGACCTCGAGGCGCAGCTCAAGGAAGCGTCGGGCGCGCGCAGGCGGCTGATCGCGACCGACGGGGTGTTCTCGATGGACGGCTACCTCGCCGACCTCCCGGCGATCTGCGACCTCGCCGAACGACACGACGCGATGGTCGTGGTCGACGACTCGCACGCCGTCGGATTCATGGGCCCGGGCGGCCGGGGCACGCACGAGCACCACAGCGTGATGGGCCGCGTCGACATCCTGACGGGAACATTGGGCAAGGCCATGGGCGGTGCGAGCGGCGGCTACGTGAGCGGGCCCACGGAGGTCGTGGAGCTGCTGCGTCAGCGGTCGCGCCCGTACCTGTTCTCCAACACGATCGCGCCGGCGGTGGTGGGCGGCTCGCTGAAGGCGATCGAGCTCCTGACGGCGTCCACGAAGCTCCGCGACCAGCTCGAGGAGAACACGAAGTTCTTCCGGGCGGGGATGGAGGCGGCCGGGATGGACGTCCTGGCCGGGGAGCATCCGATCGTGCCCGTGATGCTGGGCGATGCAGCGCTCGCGGGAAGGATGGCCGAGACGATGCTCGCGAAGGGCGTGTACGTGATCGGGTTCTCGTACCCGGTGGTGCCGAAGGGGAAGGCCCGGATCCGCGCGCAAGTGTCGGCCGCGCACACTCGAGACGACCTGTCGTTCGCGGTCGAGGCGTTCGCGGAGTCGAGGTCCGAACTAGCCTAGAGGCAACTCGGTCCACGTGATGGTGGATGACGAGTCGACCCTTCAACCGGACGAACCATCGATCGACGTCACCGTCTCACCGGTCGCACGGTATCGTCGGCATCGTCGATGACCAGCCAGCTCCGCATCGGGATCCTCGGCGGGTTCCGCGTCGAGGTCGACGGGACCTCCGTCCCCGATCAGGCATGGCGACATCGCCGAGGCGCGGACCTGGTGAAACTCCTGTGCCTCCAACCCGGCTATCGATTGCACCGAGAACGCGCGATGGACGCTCTGTGGCCAGAGCTACCGCCCGACCATGGGGCGGCGAACCTCCGGAAGGCCGTGCACTACGCCCGACGGGCTCTCGGGTCGGAGGACGCCATCACGCTGCACGACGGCGTCGTCGAGCTGTCGGCAGCGCGTCCACCGACGGTCGACGCCGAAGCTTTCGCGCGCGCGGCCAGCGCCGCCGTGAAGGACGCAGATGGCGCGGCGGCGGCGCTCGCCGCGGCGCTCTACGGGGGAGAGCTCCTGCCCGACGATCCGTACGAAACGTGGACATCGCAGCCGCGCGTGGAGCTCCGGGCCCTCTACCTGAAGGTGCTCCGGACCGCCGGTCTCTGGGAGCGCGTCCTCGAGGTGGACCCGGCCGACGAGGGAGCGCATCGCGCCCTTATGACGATGCATCTCGAAGGCGGGAACCGCCATGCGGCGATCCGGCAGTTCGAGCGCCTGCGCGACGTGCTCCGCGAGGAGCTGGGCGTCGGTCCCGATCCGGTCACCGTGGCGCTCTACGAGGAGATCCTGGCCGCCGAGGGCCGCGGGCTTGCGGATCCGGTCGAACGGGCCCGCGCCCTGCTCGCCGAGGGCCTCGGCCACCTGAACAGCCGTGAGCTGGGCCAGGCCGGCAGGGCGGCGGACGCGGCACGCGCCATCGCCGTCGAGGCGAACCTCGCCCGCGAGCTCGGCGAGTCGAGCGGCCTGCTCGGGATGATCGCCCATGCCGAGGGGCGCTGGCGCGAGCTCTTCCGGCAGGAGTTCACACAGACGATCCGCGAGTCGCCCACGCACGCCGGCGCCGTGTTCGATGCGCATCTCTGTCTCGCCGAGTTCTCGCTCTATGGTCCTGACGGAACCGAAGGGGTGGAGGCGTTCGCGAACGAGCTCCTGGAGATCGCCGAGGAGCGGCGCTCGACCCAAGGGACCGCCATCGCGACGTTGATGCTCGGTGAGGCCAAGCTCTTCGCAGGGCGACCCGCCGAGGCGGAAGCGTACCTGTCTCGATCCGCCGGGCTCCATCAACGCGCCGGCGCCCTGTCGGGGCGAGCGCTCGCGCTCGAGCGTCTCGCGGAGGCAGCCCTGGCCCGCCCTCATGGACGGACCGAGGCGGCCCGGCTGCTCCGGCGGGCGTTCTCGCTCTGCGAGCGTGCTCCCCTCGCCGCTCATCTCTCCGTCCGCATCCTCGGCGCGATGGTGCAGCGACCACGGGACCCGGCACGCGCCGCCGTGGTCGTCACGCGCGGGGATCAACGGCTCTCGGAACGAGAGGTGTGCCAGCCGTGTTCGATGGGATACCACGTCGCCGCATCCATCGCCTTGGCTCGTATCGGCGACGTCGAAGGAGGCGCGCGACACCTCGACTCCGCCGAGCGGATCGCCGGCATGTGGCAGGGAGGACCGTGGCAGGCCGCGGTGTGGGAGGCGCGCGGGCACCTCCGCCTGGCGGAGGGAAACAGCGCCCAGGCCTACGCCTTGTTCCGCGAAGCGGCTGACGGGTTCGCCCGGTCAGGGCGGCCGATGGACGAGGCTCGCTGCAGGACGGCCGCCGCCTAACCGTCCCGGCGACGGCTCGACCGGGAACGCTCGAGGAACGCTCCGCTCCTAACGTCGCCCCCGACACAGAGACCGAGTCGGCTCCCTCGTCGGGGTGCCGGTCGAGTAGGGCTAGGAGATGGCCGGGATGGCGACACACACCGAGACGGATCTGGAGCGCTTCGCCGAGGGGTTCCGGAACGAGCACCGGGCCGCGCGCGACATCTTCCTCGGGATCGGTGAGGCGTTGCGGCGCCGCGATCCCGCCACGATCGGAGAGCTGATGGCCCAGGCCGACGCGGGGATCGGTCCCCACATGCGATACGAGGAAGAGGTCATGTATCCGGCGCTGGCACCGCTCTACGGCCAGGACTACGTCGAGCGGATGCTCGAGGACCACGACCGGGCATACGGGGTCGCGGGACGCCTGATGGAGCTCGCGTCGCACGATCCGATCACGGACGGTGACATCGAAGAGGGGAACCGCATCATCCAGGGACTCCTGCCTCACGTGACGGACTGCGACGGCCTCGTCCTCGCGATCGAGGTCCTGCCGAGCGAGCGACAGCGCGAGCTCTTCGAGGCACGGGACCACGCCCTGGCGGAGGGGCTGACGATGATGCAGTGGGGCGAGCGGCGGGGCCGACCCCCGGCTCCGGCGGGCTGAGGGTTACGGCACGCCGCCGCGCTCGGGGGCGTCTGTGATCGGCTCGGGGCTGTGGAACACCGCTTCCACGTTGTTCAGGTGGAGGTCGTTGACGAACGCCGCGTAGTAGCGATTCGAGTACTGGATCCAGACGCCGGGCTCGCCGCGGG
>JALZDC010000180.1 GCA_030862755.1 Actinomycetota bacterium | reverse complement strand
GGGCAGAGCCGGGGGTCCGACCACGACCGGTGTCGCGGCCTTGATGTCCACGGTGCGGCGCGGGAGCTCCTCGCCGGGACGCACCCGGTCGGCGCGAACGACTTTCAGGGTCGATTCGTCGGTGGAGAAGCGTGGCGCGTAACGCAGGAACGCGGCCACCATCAACAAGATGGCGATGAGTCCGATCACGCCGATCAGGATCGCCATCCCGTGGACCCAGCCGCCCGTGTTGAGCTCGGGAGTGACGGAGGGGTCGACCGACACCTGGGCGATGGCCGCGCTCGCCGGGAGAACCATCACGAGGGCGGCGGCAAGCGAGATCGCTCGAAGAGCCCTCATCCGCCGCGATTCTCGCAACCCACCCCCTCCTTCGGCAACACCTCTCCTGTGGCGAACCCCTGGCGGCGGGCCGGGAGCGGAGCCGAGGGCCGGAGCCGGAGATGGGATTCGAACCCATGACCTACCACTTACGAGGCGGTTGCTCTGCCACTGAGCTACTCCGGCGGACGAGGCAGGATACCAACGTCCCAGGTCGCGGCCGGTATGAGTGCTGGCATCACCCCCGATCAGCCGGTCCTCACCATTGGCTGCGAAGGACCGGAGGCGCCATGATGCGCGCATGGCTTCTGCCGAGACCGACGCCGTTGGCCCGGTCCGCCGCGTGATGGTGGGCACCGATCGCTCCCCAACCGCCACGAGAGCGGTCGAGTGGGCGGCCTCCTTCGCCGAGCGGTTCGGCGCCGAGCTCCACATCGTGCAGGTGATCGTCCCCGACCACCCGGCCGACACGGAGTACGGAGCGGCCGAGGGGACCCGCGCCCACAGCACCGCCAACGAGCTGCAGGTCTACACCACCCAGCTCGCGGGCGAACGCGGACACGCCCACGTCGTGATCGACGACGACCCCGCGATGGCGATCGTGCGTTCCTCCGAGGACCAGGCCGTGGACGTCCTGGTCGTCGGGAACGCCGGGATGGCCGGGCGGAAGGAATTCCTCCTCGGCAACGTGCCGAACCGGATCAGCCACAACGCGCGATGCACGGTGATCATCGTGAACACGACCAACGGCCAGACGGCGGCCGTGCGGGGCCCGGGCTCCTCGACGGTCATCCGCTCGTCGGTCGCGGGGCCGGAGACCCAGCCGCACCTGGTCTCCCGCGGCACGAAGATCGGCGTGGTCTTCGCGAAGCATGGGTTGAAGGAGCTCTTCGGGCGTCCCGACGACGAAGGCGTCGTGGGGCGGCGGCGCCAGGCGAAGCGCCTCCGCACCGCGCTGGAGGAGCTCGGCCCCACCTTCTGCAAGCTCGGGCAGATCCTCTCGACGCGTCCCGACCTCCTCCCCCCTGACTTCATCGAAGAGCTCGCGACCCTGCAGGACAACGTGCCCCCACTCAGCGAGGCGCAAGTCGTGTCGGTGATGGAGCAGGAGCTCGGCGTCCCGTGGGAAGACGTCTTCGAGACGATCGAACCGCAACCGCTCGCCGCCGGCACCATCGCGCAGGTCCATCGAGCGTCCCTCGCCACGGGCGAGAAGGTGGTCGTCAAGATCCAGCGACCCGACGCGCGCGGTCTGATCGAGCAAGACCTTGCCCTGCTGGAGGTCTTCGCGGAGAAGGCGGCGAAGCGTCCGAGCCTCAAGCTCGTCATCGACATGGAGGCCGTCTTCCGGCATCTGTCGGATTCCCTCCAACGAGAGCTCGACTTCCGCCAGGAGGCTTCGAACATGCAGCGGATCGGCGACGCGCTCGAGCCCTTCCCGAGGCTCGCGGTGCCCGCGGTCCACCGCGACCTGTCCACCTCGCGGCTGCTGGTGATGCACGACGTGGGCGGAGGCCCGATCGACTCGGCCGCCGAGGGCGAGCTACGCCAGGAGGCGGCTCGTCAGCTGCTCGAATCGTTCTACAAGCAGATCATGGTCGACGGGTTCTTCCACGCCGACCCGCATCCCGGCAACCTGATGTGGCAGCCGCAGGAGGAGCGCCTCTACTTCCTCGACCTGGGGATGATCGGGGAGGTCGGCGCCGACATGCGCGAACACCTGATGCTCCTGCTGATGGCGTTCTCCCAAGAAGACGTGGGATTCCTCACGGACGTCACGCTGATGCTGGCCAACGCGATCGAGCGGAGCGACCTCGACCTGGACAGGTTCCAGTCGGAGATCGGAGGGCTCATGGCTCGGTATCGGACGTCCTCGCTGAAGGACATCCAGCTCGGCCCGATCCTCCAGGAGATGACGGAGATCTCGGTCCGCTTCGGCGTGCCTCTGCCCGCATCGCTGGCGCTCACCGGCAAGGCGCTCGCCCAGATGCAGCTCGCGACCGCGCAGCTCGACCCGGACCTCGACCCGTTCGAAGTGGCGGGCAAGTTCCTGATGCGGAGCCTGCTCCGCGGGATGGGCGCGAGGATCGATCCGAAGGCCGTCTTCTATCAGTCGCAGAAGTTCAGAGTGCGGGCGATGCGCGTGGTCGAAGCGATCGAGCGGATGATCGGCGCACGGCCCGGACAGAAGATGGAGATCAACTTCCGGGCGGCGCCGCTCGAGGCCACGGTGCGCCGGGCGGGGCGCCACCTCGCGCTCGGGCTCACGGCGGGCGCGGCGATCCTCGCCAGCGGACTCACGGCGATGTCGGCGCGGGTGCCCGGGTGGGTGCCGATCACCTTCGGAGTCGCCGGCGCGCTGCTGACGTTCGGTCTGCTCCTGGATCTGTTCAACAAGCGCGGCCGTTAGGCGGTGCCCGCTCTGTCGACCCGGTCCTGCACCTCCCGCAGACGCTCGACGACGCCGTGGAGGATCGCGACCGCGACGCTCGGGTTCTGGATCAGGAACGGGTCGAAGTAGATCGTCTCGATCACCAGCGCCTCCACCGGCTCCTTCGCCATGACGCTCGCCGACCGGCGCGTGTGACCGAGCAGCGCCATCTCGCCGAAGAAATCGCCGGGCGCGAGGTCGTGGACGGCTCCGCCGACCCCGACCTCCGCCGTCCCGGACAGGATCACGAAGAGACCGCCGCGGTCGGAGTCGCGCTCGACGAGCGTGTCGCCGGGCGCGTAGCTCCTACGCTGTCCGACCTTCGCGACTCGCGAGAGGTCGTCGTCGGTCAGCTCCTCGAAGAAGCGAACCTTGCGCAGGGCATCGATGTCGCTGGTCATCTCAACTTCCTTCGACGCGTCGTCTTTCCCGTCGGCCAGGTCATCTTCTCTCGGCCGGTCATCCTAGTGAGGTGAGATCCACGGCCTCGTCGCGAAGCCTCGCGGGGTCGGCCTGCCCGCCGGCCCGGATGATGCCCATCGCATCCTGGACCTCGGCCGGACGATCGACGGAGACCACCGCCTGGATCCGGCCCCCGAGCATGTAGAACGCCGCGAAGCTCCGCGACTCCAGTCTGCCCCGGATCACGAGGTCGTCCCACTCACGGTGGTGGCCCGCGTATTGGATCGTGTGCTCGTACTGATCCGACCAGAACCAGTGGATCTCCTCGTACGGCGTGTCGCGGCCCATCATGTTGAGAGCCGCCGCCCGCCCCTGTTGCCGCGCGTTGTTCCAGTGCTCGGTCCGGATCCGGCGGCCGAAGATCGGATGGTAGTGGTTGGCGACGTCGCCCGCAGCGAAGACGCCTGTGACGCTCGCACGGCAGTGCTCGTCGACGACGACGCCGTCGTCGACATCGATCGCCGACCCGTCCAGGAAGCCCACGACGGGCTCCACACCGAGGCCGAGGACGACGAAGTCGCACGGCACGCTGAGGCCGCTGGCGGTCTTCACCGTCCGGACGCGGCCGTCCCCCTCGAAGCCCGCCACCTGATCGCCGAACGTCATCTCGACCCCGTGGTCACGGTGGATCCCCTCGATGACGCGGCCCACGTCCTCGCCCAGCACCCGGTCCAGAGGCGCCTTCCCGCCCGCGACGACGTGGACCTCGAGGCCACGCTGCCGGAGCGACGCCGCCACCTCGGAGCCGATGAACCCCATCCCGGCGAGCACCACCCGGCGGCCTGGCATCATCTCGGCTCGGATCCGAGCTGCGTCACCGAGCGTCCGGAGGTCGAGAATCCCTTCGAGTGCGATCCCCGGGATCGGGAAGCGACGGTTGCGCGCCCCCGTGGCGATCAGGAGTTTGCCGAAGGACACGGGGTCGCCGCCGGCGACCGTGAGCGTCGCGTCGGCCGGGTCCACGGCGACGACGGTCGTGCCGAACCGTGTCTCGATCCGGTTGTCCGCGTAGAACGCCTCCGGCCGGACCATCGCTTCCTGGATGGTGGATTCACCTCGAAGGAAGGTCTTCGACAGCGGTGGACGCTCGTACGGGAGCGCGGGCTCCGCGCCGATCAGGACGACCTCACCGTCGAAGCCTTCCTCTCGCAGGGTCGCGGCTGCTGTGGCACCGGCGAGGCTCGCACCGACGATGACGTATCGCTCCTTCTTGGCGCCCGGACCCGCGCGAGGCCCGGAGGACGGCGCAGGCGGGGTCATCGCGGACGGTGCGACCGTCGCCGCCGCGGCCGATCCCGCTCCCGCCGGCACCCCGTCTTTGGCGGGAGCCGTCCCTCCGACCCGTTCGAGCGATTCCGCCGCGGGGCCGCGCACCACCGATCCGTCGAAGCCGAACCTCGAACCGTGGCAGGGACAATCCCACGTCTTCGCGGAGTCGTTCCAATCGACCGTGCAGCCCATGTGGGTGCAGCGCGGCGAGAGCTCGTAGGTGTGGCCGCCCTCGTCGCGGTAGACCGCGAGCTGTCGGCCGTCGACGTTGACGAGTCCGCCGTGGCCCGCGACGAGGTCCTCCGCGGAGCGATCCACGGTCTTCACGATCAAGACGTCCGACGGCACCTCGTGGGCGACCTTGTTGGGCACGGAGCCGAGGAACCGCCGGACGCCCGCCATGCCCTTGTTCCCGACCACCACGAGCTGCACGTCTTCCGCCTCGGCGAGCTCACAGATGCGCTGGGCGGGGTCCCCTTGGACGGTTCGCTTCTCGACCTCCACGTCCTCCGGCCTGGTCGACGCGACCTCCTCGAGCTTGATCGCACCGACGAGGGGATCGCCCACGTGCACCAGCGTGACGGAGCCCGCGTACACGGAGGCGAGGGTGTACGCCTTCCGGACCGCCTCGGTCGCGGTGCCCGAGCCGTCCGTCCCCGCGAGGATCCGGGTGTAGGGCGGCGCGGGCGCCCGTGGGCCGGCCCGGCCCGTGGTGTCCACGATCAGCAGATCGCAGGACGCGTCGTGCGCGACCCAGTCGGGCACGCTCCCGAGCCGGAACCGGGTCGCCTGCCCCATGCCGCGGTTGCCGACGACGATCAGGTCGGCATCGTGTTTGATCGCGGCCCCGAGGATCGATTCGCCCGGCGTCCCCTCGATCAGCTCCGCGGTCGCGTCGATCTTCTTGGCGCGTGCGGCCTCCGCCGCCTCGTAGAGAGCCGTCTGGAG
>JALZDC010000177.1 GCA_030862755.1 Actinomycetota bacterium | reverse complement strand
GCCGAAGACCGAGCCGGCCACAGACCTGGCGGGTGTCGTCGCGGCCAAGGAGGCGATCGTGGCACCCGACGAGGCGGAGCTCGCCGGGGCGCCCGAGTCGGCGGAAGCTGCGGAGACGGCCCCCGAGTTCCCGGCCGAGGCGCCGGCGGAGCAAGCGGAGCCCGGGAGCGGTGAGCGCTGATGCTCGCGCCGAAGCGTGTGAAGCATCGAAAGCAGCACCGTGGCCGCATGCGCGGCCTGGCGAAGGGTCACACCGACATCCAGTCGGGCGACTACGCGATCGTGGCGATGGAGCCGGGGTGGATCACCAACCGGCAGATCGAGGCGGCCCGCGTCGCGATCACGCGGCACATCCGCCGTGGCGGGAAAGTGTGGATCACGATCTTCCCCGACAAGCCCGTAACCAAGAAACCGGCGGAGACCCGGATGGGATCCGGCAAGGGGAACCCGGAGGGTTGGGTCGCGGTCGTGAAGCCGGGCCGCGTCATGTTCGAGCTGGCGGGTGTGAACGAGTCGCTCGCTCGCGAAGCGATGGGTCGCGCTCAGCACAAGCTGCCGATCAGAACCAAGTTCATCACGAGGGTGGGGGAGTAGAACCGATGGCGAGCAAGACCGCCGAGCTTCGCGAGCTGACCGACGAGCAGCTCCTCGAGCGCGCGGAGTCCGCGAAGGAAGAGCTCTTCAATCTTCGGTTCCAGCTCGCGACCGGGCAGCTCGACGACTCGTCCTCGATCAAGAAGGTTCGTCACGAGATCGCGCGGATCGCCACGGTGATGCGAGAACGAGACATCGAGGCGCGCGTGGATGCGGCGGCTGAGGCTGCGGCTGCGACGGACGCCGGGACGACAGCGCCAGGCACGCAGGAGGAGCCGTGAGCGAAGAGCACTCGACACGGGAGCGCGGCCGCCGCAAGGTGCGGACCGGCGTGGTGGTCTCCGACGGCATGGACAAGACCGTCGTCGTCCGGATCGACCGCTCCTTCCGGCATCCGCTCTACGACAAGACCGTGCGCCGTTCGAAGAAGCTCGCGGCGCACGACGAGTCGAACGAGGCACACGTGGGTGACCGCGTGCGCGTCGTGGAGACGCGGCCGCTTTCGAAGACGAAGCGCTGGCGGCTAGTCGAGATCGTGGAGAAGGCGAAGTGATCCAGCAGGAGACCCGATGTCGCGTGGCGGATAACACGGGAGCGAAGGAGCTCCTCGTGATCCGCGTGCTCGGCGGGTCCGCTCGGCGGTACGCGAGCATCGGCGACACCGTCGTCGGCACGATCAAGGACGCCCTGCCGGGGGGCGGCGTCAAGAAAGGCGAGGTCGTGAAAGCCGTCGTGGTGCGTACCTCGAAGGAGCGCAGGCGCCCGGACGGCTCCTACATCCGGTTCGACGACAACGCCGTGGTCCTCCTCACACCCGATTCGAGGAATCCGCGAGGCACGCGGATCTTCGGGCCGGTGGCCAGGGAGCTCCGCGACAAGCGCTACATGAAGATCGTTTCACTGGCACCGGAGGTGCTCTAGATGCCAGGGGTCGATATCAAGAGAGACGACACGGTCCGGGTGATCTCGGGTAAGGACCGTGGCCGGGAGGGCCGGGTCGTGCGGGTGCTTCCTCGGGAGGGCCGCGTGATGGTGGACGGCGTCGCGCTCGCTAAGAAGCACCAGCGCTCGTCCGGCCGTCGCGCTCGCGGCAGCTCCCAGCAGCTGCAGCAGGGGGGGATCATCGACGCCGAGATGTTCGTGGACATCTCGAACGTGCAGGTCGTGTGCACGGCCTGTGGAAAGGCGACCCGCGTCGGGCACCGCACAGAAGGCGACCGGAAGGTTCGGTTCTGTCGTCGATGCGAGACGGAGATGTCATGAGCGCGAAGAAGGACGACTACACGCCCCGCCTCCGGAAACGGTACCGGGAAGAGCTCGTCCCTGCGCTCAAGGAACAGCTCGGATTGGCCAACGTGATGGAGGTGCCGAGAGTCGAGAAGGTCGTCATCAACATGGGCGTCGGCGAGGCCGTGAAGGATGGCCGCCTGTTGGACGCGGCCCTCGAGGACCTGGCAACGATCACGGGGCATAAGGCGGTCGTCACGAAGGCCCGCAAATCGATCGCCGGCTTCAAGCTTCGCGAGGGCATGGCCATCGGCGCCAAGGTGACGCTCCGGGGCGCCTACATGTGGGAGTTCGTGGATCGGCTCGTATCCTTGGCGCTCCCACGCATCCGAGACTTCCGGGGTCTCAGTCCCACGGCATTCGACGGGCACGGCAACTACACGCTCGGCGTGACCGAGCAGCTGATCTTCCCGGAGATCGACTACGACAAAGTGCTGAAGGTCACGGGCATGGACATCACGATCGTGACCACGGCCGAGACCGACGACGAGGGACGAGCGCTGCTCGCCGCCCTGGGCTTCCCGTTCGCCCATATGGCGGCGGAAGCGAGCTGAGGAACGAGACGATGGCGAAGACAGCACTCATCAACAAGCAGAAGAAGCAACCGAAGTTCCGCGTGCAGGGTTACACGCGGTGCCAGCGGTGCGGCCGCGCGAGAGCGGTCTACCGCAGGTTCCTCCTGTGCAGGATCTGTTTCCGTGAGCTCGCGCACCTGGGCGAGCTGCCGGGGGTGACCAAAGCCTCATGGTGACGAAGACGACGACGAGGTTCTCCTCGAACGTGTCCGATCCGGTCGCGGACCTGCTGACGAGGATCCGCAACGCGAACCTGGCGTACAAAGATGAATTGGTGGCGCCTGTGTCGAAGCTCTCCGACTCCGTGTTGAGGATCCTCGATGCGGAGGGATACATCACCGGCTACGCGCGGGAAGGCGACGGCGTCCATCAGGCCTTCCGGATCAGACTGAAGTACGGCGTCAGGCGGCGCCGGGCGATCACCGGGCTCAGGCGCATCTCGAAGCCGGGGCGCAGGATCTACCGCGGTCACGACGAGCTCCCGCGAGTGCAGGGGGGACTCGGCGTCGCGATCATCTCGACCTCGCAAGGCGTGCTGACCGATAAGGAAGCGGCCCGCAGGGGCTTCGGCGGCGAAGTGCTGGCCTACGTCTGGTGATGGTGGGGAAGTGAGGCCATGAGCAGGATCGGAAGACGACCGGTGGAGATCCCGGATGGGGTCCAGGTGAAGGTGAACGAAGTCAACGTCGTGACCGTCCGGGGTCCCCGCGGTGAGCTCTCGCAGACGATGCACCCGACCATGCGCATCTCTACGGAGGAAGGAGTCGCGCGGGTGGAGCGGCCGGACGACGTCGGTTTCAGCCGCAGTCTGCACGGGCTCACCAGATCCCTCCTGGCCAACATGGTCGAAGGGGTCACCAGGGGGTTCGAGAAGCGGCTGCAGATCGTGGGCGTCGGTTACCGCGCCGTCCTCAAGGGCAACGACGTCGAGCTCCAGGTCGGCTACTCACACCCCGTCCTCGTGCCTCAGCCCGACGGCATCGAGTTCGAGGTCCCGGTACCGACCCAGGTCGTGGTGCGGGGCAACGACAAGCAGCAGGTCGGTGAGGTCGCCGCCAACATCCGCAAGATCCGGAAGCCCGAGCCCTACAAGGGGAAGGGGATCCGCTACGAGAACGAGTACGTCCGGAAGAAGGCGGGGAAGGCAGCCAAGGGGGCGACCGCATGATGGATGCCAAGACGAGGCGCGAGGCGCGCGTCCGCCGTCACGCTCGGGTGCGCAAGAAGGTTGCGGGGACGGCGGAGCGGCCGCGCTTGGCCGTGTACCGCTCGAACCGTCACATCTACGCCCAGCTGATCGACGATCGCGCGGCCGCGACGCTCGCCTCTGCCTCCGACGCGGAGATCGACGGCGGCGCCGACGATGGCGCACAGGGGAAGACCCGGCGCGCCAAGGAGGTCGGCAAGCTGATCGCATATCGGGCGAAGGGCGCGGGGATCGAGCGGGTCGTCTTCGACCGAGGCGGGCGGCGGTTCCACGGCCGCGTTGCCGCGGTCGCCGAGGGAGCGAGAGAGGGAGGACTTCAGATCTGATGGCGCGACGCTATGACGTGAGGGACCAAGAGAAGAGCCCGTACGAAGAGCGGGTCATCTTCATCAACCGAGTGGCGAAGGTCGTGAAGGGCGGCCGCCGCTTCTCGTTCGCCGCGCTGATCGTCGTGGGCGACGGCGCGGGCCGCGTCGGCGTCGGCTACGGCAAGGCCAAGGAGGTGCCGGCCGCCATCGCGAAGGGCGTCGAGCTGGCGCGCCGAAAGATGTTCGAGGTCCCGATGATGGGTACGACGATCCCGCACGAGATCGTGGGTCAGGCGGGAGCCGGTCGTGTGTTGCTGAAGCCCGCCGCGCCGGGGACCGGTGTCATCGCCGGCGGTCCGGTGCGGGCGCTCGTCGAGGCGGCCGGCATCAAGGACATCCTGTCCAAGTCGATGGGTTCCTCGAACCAGATCAACATCGTGAAGGCGGCCGAGGTGGGGCTGAAGGCGCTACGCAAGCCACACGAGGTCGCGCTGATGCGTGATCGCGAGGATCACCAGGTGGCACCCAAGCCGATGCTCGAGGCCGTGGCGGCCGCCGAGGCGCACGCCCAAGCGGCCCGCGCCGAAGCTCTGACGGAGGTCTACGGTGACCAGGCTTAAGGTGACGCAGATCCGCAGCGTGATCGACCGGCCTGAGGACCAGAAGGATACGGTCCGCCGGCTCGGCTTGCGGCGGATACGCCACACCGTCCTCAAGGAGGATCGCCCCGACATCCGCGGGATGCTCGCGAAGGTCCGTCACCTGGTCAGCGTCGAGGAGGTGGACCGATGAAGCTGCATCACCTCCGGCCCGCCGAGGGCGCGAAGAAGGAACGAACCCGCGTGGGCCGAGGGCGCGCGGGCGCCCGTGGCAAGACCGCCGGGCGTGGCATGAAGGGCACGGGCGCCCGCGGCAAGATCCGGGCAGGGTTCGAAGGCGGCCAGATGCCGCTGATCCGGCGCGTCCCCAAGCTGAAGGGATTCAGGAACCCCAACCGGGTCGAGTACGCGCCGGTGAACGTCGAGATCCTGGCCAAGTATTTCGACCGGGACGTCTCCCCTGAGGCCCTGTATCAGCACGGCCTCGCGCACAAGGGGGCGAAGATCAAGGTCCTCGCTCGCGGCGAGCTCGACAAGAAGTTGATCGTGAAGGCACACGCCTTCTCGAAGGCTGCGAAAGAGAAGATCGAGGCGGCCGGAGGAACCGCCGAGGTCCTAAGCTGAGCTACCCTTAGGCGACCGTGCTCAAGGCATTCCTGAACGCGTTCCGGGTCCCGGACCTTCGCGCGAAGATCCTCTTCACGCTGGCCATCATCGCCGTGTTCCGGCTCGGCTCCTACATGCCCGTGCCGGTGGTGGACATCGGGATCCTCCAACGAGAGCTCGAGCGTCAGGGAGCCGGTGGGTTCCTCAGCATCATCAACCTGTTCTCCGGCGGCGCCCTGACCCGCCTGGCGATCTTCTCGCTGGGGATCATGCCCTACATCACAAGCTCCATCATCATGCAGCTCATGACGGTCGTGATCCCCAAGCTCCAGCAGTGGCAGGAGCAAGGAGAGACCGGAACGAAGAAGATCAACCAGTGGACCCGTTACGTCACCATCGTGCTGGCGCTGCTGCAGTCCACCGGCCTGGTGTTCCTGTTCCACAATCCCGCGGCCTCAGGCCTTCCCGATGTCTTCCCCCCCGACACGTTCACGGGCGCGAACGTCGCGTTCATCGTCTTGATCATGACCGCCGGTACGGCGCTGATCATGTGGCTGGGCGAGCTGATCACCCAGCGAGGTGTCGGGAACGGCATGTCGATCCTGATCTTCACCAGCGTGATCTCGACGTTGCCGTCCGAGGGCAGTGCCATCCTGCAGCAAGGCGGCACAGGCAAGTTCGCCGCGATCATGCTGCTCGGCCTTGCGATCATCGTCGCCGTCGTCTACGTCGATCAGGGACAGCGACGCGTGCCGGTCCAGTACGCGAAGCGAGTCGTCGGCCGCAAGATGACCTCGGGCGGCAGCACCTACCTGCCGCTGAAGGTGAACCAGGCCGGCGTGATCCCGATCATCTTCGCAACCTCGGTCCTCTACTTCCCCGCGTTGCTGAGCAGCGTGTACCACGCGCAGTGGTTCCAGGATTTCGTGAACAACCACCTACAGAACCCGGCGAGCGTGATCTACATGGC
>JALZDC010000174.1 GCA_030862755.1 Actinomycetota bacterium | reverse complement strand
CCCGCGGCGGCGAGCTGGTCGTCTTCCCGACCGACACGGTGTACGGGATCGGCACGCGGCCGGACGATCCCGCGGCGACCGCGCGGGTGTTCGAGGCGAAACGCCGTTCCCTCGATCTCGAGCTCCCGTTGCTGGTTCCCACGGTGCAGGCGGCGCGAGCGGTGGCCACGTTCGACGAGCGGGCGGAGCGGCTGGCCGCGGCGCTCTGGCCGGGACCTCTCACCCTCGTCCTGCCGCGGAGCGCGGAAGCCTCGGGGTGGGACCTGGGCGGCGACCCCGCCACCGTCGGCGTACGCGCCCCGCACCATCCGATGGCGCTCGCCCTCCTCGCGGAAACCGGTCCGCTGGCCGTCACGAGCGCGAACGTCTCCGGCCGGCCGCCCGCCCAGACATGCGACGAGCTCCATGCGTTCTTCGGCGACCACGTGTCGGTCTACCTCTGCCAGGAAGATCCGCTGGACGGCGTCGCGTCGACGGTGCTCGACCTCGCCCATGGGCCGGCGATCGTCATCCGCGAAGGCTCGCTCCGTCGCGACGCTCTCATCCAGCTCCTGCCCGATGAGCTCTCGTTGCTACACTCGTCTCCTTCCTCATGAGCGAGATCCTGATGGTCTGCACGGGGAACATCTGCCGTTCGCCGATGGCGGAGGGGTTCCTGCGAGCGGCGTTCGCGGAACGGGTCGGCGAGGCCGCGCCGGTCGTGACCTCCGCGGGCATCGCCGGCTGGGACGGTTCCGGTGCGATGGACGAGGCTATCCGGTCGGCGCAAGAGCGCGGCGTCGACATCCATGCCCATCTGGCGCGAAAGCTGCGTGGCGAGATGCTCGAGGACGCCGATCTGATCGTGTGCATGGCTGCCGAGCATCGCAAGGCCATCGTCGGCGCGATGCCGGACCTCGATGCCAAAACGTTCACGATCAAGGAGCTGGTCCGGTTGCTGGAGTCGTCGCCACCCGAAGGCACGTTCCAAGCTCGCATCGCCGCCGCCGCGGCCGCGCGGAACGGATCCTCGCCGCGGGCCGAGGACGTGCGGGACCCACTCGGCGACACGATCGAAGGCTACCGACAGGTGGCCGACGAGCTCTTCGACCTCTCGGGTCGTCTCGCAGTCGCGCTCACCCAGGATCCCGCCTGATGCGCATCGCCTTCGGGGCTGACCATGCGGGGTTCCCGCTCAAGGAGGATCTGAAGGTCTTCCTCGCAGAGGAGGGGCACCAGGTATTCGACCACGGCACGGACTCCACCGAGCCGGTCGACTACCCGCCGTTCTGCGCGGCCGCCGCCCGTGCCGTCGCGACCGGCGGGGCCGACCTCGGGATCGTGCTCGGCGGCTCCGGCCAGGGAGAACAGATCGCCGCGAACAAGGTGGACGGCGTCAGAGCGGCGCTCTGCCACGATCTGTTCCTGGCCCGTCTGTCCCGCGAGCACAACGACGCCAACGTCCTGGCGATGGGGGCACGCGTGGTCGCGCCCGCGTACGCTCGAGAGATCGTGCGGGTCTGGCTGGACACCTCCTTCGAAGGAGGGCGTCACGTTCCGAGGCTCTACGAGATCGCGCAGATCGAACGAGGGGAGCTCTAGGGATGAGGGAGTACGCAGCCGACTGGGAAGCGCTGAAAGCCACCGACCCCGAGGTCGCGGACGCGATCGCGAACGAGCTGCAACGTGAGCGCACGAATCTACGCCTGATCGCCTCCGAGAACTACGCGAGTCCCGCCGTCCTCGCAGCTCTCGGCTCCACCATGACGGACAAGTACGCCGAGGGGTATCCGGGCCGTCGCTATTACGGCGGGTGCGAGTTCGTCGACGTGACGGAGCAGCTCGCGATCGATCGCGCGAAGGAGCTTTTCGGGGCCGACCACGCGAACGTCCAGCCGCACGCCGGCGCCCAGGCGAACCTGGCCGTCTTCGGCGCTTTCCTCGAGCCGAACAACCCGGACGACAAGGTCCTCGGGATGGAGCTCGCGCACGGAGGGCACCTCACGCACGGTTCCCCGGTGAACGTGTCCGGGATGTGGTTCCACTTCATCGGCTACCAGGTGGACCGCGGGACCGAGCAGCTCGATATGGACAGGGTCCGCGACCTCGCGAGGGAGCACCGGCCCAAGATCATCCTCTCCGGCTACACGGCGTACCCGCGTGCGATCGACTTCGTGGCCTTCAGGGAGATCGCCGACGAGGTCGGGGCGTTCCTGTGGGTGGACGCCTCTCACTTCATCGGGCTCGTGGCCGGTGGGGCGTATCCGTCACCCGTTCCTCACGCCGACGTCGTGACGTTCACCACGCACAAGGCGCTCCGAGGCCCGCGCGGCGCGATGATCGTCTGCAAGGAAGAGCACGCGAAGGCGGTAGACAAGGCCGTGTTCCCGATGATGCAGGGCGGCCCGCTCGAGCACGTGATCGCGGCGAAGGCGGTCGCGCTCAAGGAGGCGATGTCGCCGGCGTTCCGCGAGTACGCCGACCGTGTGGTGCGTGACGCGAGGGCCCTCGCAGCCGGGCTCGCCGATGAGGGACTCCGGGTGATCTCCGGCGGCACGGACTCCCATCTGATCCTCGCGGACGTGCGACCGGTCGGCATCGACGGGAAGACCGCGGAGGCCGTCTGCGACGAGGTGGGGATCGCGCTCAACAAGAATCAGATCCCCTACGACCCCAGCCCGCCGTCGGCGCCCTCGGGCGTCCGCATCGGTACCCCCGGACCGGCCACGCTCGGGATGGAAGAAGGCGAGATGGGTGAGATCGCCTCGATCGTCGGAGAGGTCTTGAAGAGTCCCGAGGACGCGGCCGTCAAGGAGAAATCCGGCCAGCGCGTCCGAGACCTCATGGAGCGGTTCCCCCTCTACGAGTAGGCGGTGGCGCGGCGGTTGCCGGACCGCAATCGTCCCCGCAGACTGTGGCCACCGTGGTCGCCTACCTGATCGTCTTCCTGATCGCAGCGGGGACGACCTTCGGGCTCACGCCCGTGGTCAGACGGCTCGCCGTGCGGTTCAAGGCGATCGATCAGCCCTCGGATCGGAAGATGCACGTGGTGCCCACCCCCACGATGGGCGGTCTGGCGATGTGGGCGGGCTTCATCGTGGCGATGGGGGCGGCCTGGTTCCTGCCCTTCTTCGGTCAGCTGAGGCTGACGGCGGCCGAGCCCGTCGCCGCGATCGTCACGTGCACGTTGATGGCCGGCCTCGGTGTCATCGACGACCGGCGCGGCACCTCTGCGCTCGCCAAGCTCACCGCCCAGATCTTCATCGCCGGCATCCTCGTGCTCCTCGGCGTGCAGCTCACCTTCTTCTTCCTCCCCGGCGAGGAACTGGTGGTCCTGGGAACCGACGAGGCGGTGCCGCTCACGATCCTGTGGGTGGTGGCGGCGGCGAACGCGATCAACCTGGCCGACGGGCTCGACGGCCTCGCTGCCGGGATGGTGACGATCGCCGCCGCAACCTTCTTCGTCTACCTGGTCCGGGGCGGCGACATCTCCGAATCGGGGTCGGCCGCAGCGCTCCTTTCGGTGATCACCGTCGGCATCTGCGTGGGGTTCCTCCCCTGGAACTTCCATCCGGCGAGGATCTTCATGGGCGATACGGGGTCGATGCTCCTCGGCATGCTCGTGGCGATCGCGACGATCTCCGGCGTCGGCAGGAACCCCGTGCCGCCGACGCAGGGGGAGGTTGCGGTGATCGCCCTGCCCCTGCTGGTGCCGTTGCTCGTGCTGGGGATCCCGTTCCTCGACGTGCTCCTCGCGATCGTGCGTCGCACCCGCAAGGGGCTAGGGATCGATCACGCGGACAAGGAGCACATCTTCCACCGGCTCATGGACATCGGGCACGGTCACAGGCAGACGGTGCTCCTGATGTACCTGTGGTCCGCGCTCGTGTGTGGCTCCGCGCTCGCGATCGGAACGATCGACGGACTGTTGGTCGCCGGCGCCGTCGTTGGGTGCGCGTTGGTGCTGTTCCTCATGACGGCCCTGCCACGACTCCTCGAGCATCGGCGGGACGGGGACGTCACCGGCAGACATGCGGCTCCCCGCGAGGGGAAACACGCGGCCCCCGCGAAGCCGAAACCCACGTCCTCCCCCGCCGATGTGACGCCCGTGGACCAGCCCCGGCACTGAAGGGGATCGCACCTGCCCATGTGAAATCCTTCACAAGCAGGCTGGGATCCACTTAGGATGAGTCGAAAAGTGCCTCTGACCTGCGAAAACGGCCAGCACGGGGTTTGACGGCCTGCGGGGCAGGCGTTTAGAGTGTCCGCCTCCCATGAGCGGGCCCCGCAAGAGCGACGCGTGGTCCGGCATGGGGATCGGATGGGCGATCACCTCGACGCTTGTCGGGGGGATAGTCATCGTCGGAGGGCTTGGATACCTGCTGGACAAGGTTCTCGGCACCGAGACCGTGTTCACGGCGATCGGGATCGTCCTCGGGGCGGCGAGCGGCATCTACGTCGTGTATCTACGGTGGGGCAGGGGAGGCGAGTGACAAGGACGGCAGAGCCGGAGCACGAGCTGGTGCGCCGGCTCCTGCCTTTCTCCGTGCCCGCGATCGCGCTTGCGGCAGGAGCCGGCGCGGCGATCGGGGGGTGGGGTCCCGCGTGGTCCTCCGGGATCGCGATCGTCGCCGTCACCGTGAACGTCGTCGCGCACGCCGTCTCGATCGCGTGGGCGGCGAAGACTTCCCCGTTGGTCGTGATGGCGGTCGGATTGGGCGGGTACGTGGTCCGTATCGCGACCTTCACGGTGGCCCTTCTGCTGCTGGACCGCCTGCCGTGGTTCTCGCCGCTGGCGTTCGTGGCGGCGTTCGCGCCCGCGACCGTGGTGGTGCTCGTGATCGAGATGAAGCTGCTAGCCGGGCGGATGCAGGCCGATCTGTGGTACTTCCCGGAGCGCTCTTGATCGGGGGCCTGCTCGCCGCCCAGTTCCATCCTCCCTCGACGAAGGACTTCGTCTTCGATTGCTACTTCAGCGTCGACCTGCTCGGGATCGAGTTCTGCTTCAACTTCATCATCGCGCTGGTCACGGCGTCCGTCCTGATCTACGTGCTCCTGTTCCTGCTCGCGTTCCGCAGGCCGCGCACCGTGCCGGGCAAGCTGCAATCGCTCCTCGAGATGGGGCTGGGCTTCGTGCGCGAGCAGATCGCGATGCCGATGCTCGGCCCGGCCGCCGATCGGTTCCTGCCGCTGCTCGCGACCCTGTTCTTCTTCATCCTGTTCATGAACATGTTCGAGGTGGCGCCCTGGGTGAACTTCTCGGCGAGCGCGCGGGTCGCGTTCCCGGCGTCCCTGGCGATCGTCTCGTGGGTGACGTACAACGCGGTGGGCGTCGCGAAGCACGGGTTCCTCGGCTACCTCAGGTTCACGTGCATCATCCCCGCCGCGCCCTGGTGGATCCAGCCCCTGTTGATCCCGATCGAATTCGTCTCGAACATCGTGATCCGGCCGATCACGCTGACGATCCGTCTCGCGGCGAACTTCGTCGCCGGGCATTTCCTGCTGGCGTTGGCGTTCCTGGGTACGGAGTTCTTCTTCCTCAACGGGGGCTTCAGCTCGGTCCTGCTCGTCGTCTCCGTCCCGATGTCCGTGATCCTGGTCGCGTTCGAGGTGTTCGTGGCCTTGTTGCAGGCGTTCATCTTCACCGTCCTCACCGCCTCCTACATCGGTGGTGCTCTGGCGGAAGACCATTGAGAGAGCGAAGGAGGCAGCATGTTGGGTGTGCTGGCACAGGCCGCCGGTGAATTCGCCGGCCTCGAGACGATCGGCAAAGGGCTGATCATCGGGCTCGCGGCGATCGGGCCCGGGATCGGACTCGGCATCCTGATCGGGAAGTCGGTCGAGGCGATGGCTCGGCAGCCCGAGTACGCGAACCAGGTCCGCACCACGATGTTCATCGGGATCGGCTTGATCGAGGCGCTGGCGCTCTTCGGCATCGCGTTCTCGTTCATCATCTGAGGAGGGAGGACCCGCTGGTGCATGGACTGATCCCGTCGATCCTCCTCCAGGCCGAGGAGCACGCGGAGGAGGTCTCCGAGGCGAAGGACCTCTACCCGGCCACGGGCGAGCTGATCGTCGGACTGATCGCTTTCGCCGTCCTCTTCTTGTTCACGTGGAAGTGGGTGCTGCCCCGGTTCAAGCAGGTGCTCGAGGAGCGCCGGGCGCAGATCCAGGGTGAGATGGAGCGGGCAGAGACCGAGCGCAAGGAGGCCGAGAAGCTGCAGGAGGAGTATCGGAAGCAGCTCGCCGGCGCCCGCGAGGAGGCCAACAAGATCATCGAGGAGGCGCGCACAACGGCCGAGCAGCTGCGCCGGGACCTTCAAGCCAGGGCCGAGGAGGAGGCGCAGGCGACCGTCGCTCGAGCGCAGGAAGAGATCCGGGCTGAGCGAGACCGGGCATTCCAGGAGCTGCGGGCGCAGATCGGTTCGATCGCGGTGGAGCTCGCGGGGCGCGTCGTCGGCGAATCGCTCGACGAGAAGGCCCACCAGCGGTTGATCGACGGATTCATCGACGAGATCGCCTCCGGCGCTTCGACCACCGGCGACGGCTCCAGGGCCGATGGCTCCAGGAGCGAGAGCGAGGGGGAGGCCTGAGTGGCGAAAAACGACCCCGTCCGCGGGTACGCGCAGGCCCTCCTGTCCGTTGCGGACGCGGAAGGTGCGCTCGACCGGGTCCAGGACGAGCTGTACGCCTTCGCGAAGTCCGTCGAACGACAGGGGGACCTGCGTGAGGCGCTCACGGACGCGGCTTTGCCTCTCGAACGCAAGAGGGCCGTGATCGACGAGCTGCTGGGAGCGCGCGCGCATCCGCTCACTGCGACCCTCGTCGGGTTCCTGGTGGATGCGGGCCAGGCCCGCCGGATCGGGCCCATCGCCGAGGAACTCGCAAGGGAGGCGGCCCACCGATCCGAGAGGACGCTTGCCGAGGTCCGGAGCGCCGTCCCGTTGACCGAGGCGCAGCGGTCTCGGCTCGCCGACGCGCTGAGGAACGCCACCGGACATCCGGTGGAGCTGAAGGTGGACGTCGATCCGTCCGTGATGGGTGGCGTCGTCGCTCGAGTGGGCGACGAGGTGTTCGACGGCTCGGTGGCGAGCCGGCTGACCGAGGCGAGGCAGTACCTCATAGGGAGCGTGTGACCCGATATGGCCGTCAAGCTGGAAGACTTCGATCCGAACGACATCGCAGAAGCCCTCCGGAAGCACGTCGAGAGCTGGGAGCCTTCGGTCGATCGCGAGGAGCTCGGTCGCGTGATGGAGGCGGGCGACGGGATCGCCCGTGTCTCCGGACTGCCGCGAGCGATGGCCAACGAGCTGCTGGAGTTTCCCGGAGGCATCCTCGGACTGGCCTTCAACCTCGACGTGGCGGAGATCGGCTGCATCGTCCTGGGCGATGCCTCCCACATCCAGGAGGGTGACCCGGTCAAGCTGACCGGACAGGTCCTGTCGGTGCCCGTCGGCGACGGATTCCTCGGTCGCGTCGTGAACGCGCTCGGCGAGCCGCTGGACGACAAGGGGCCGATCCGGTCGCAGGACCGGCGGATCCTCGAGGTGCAGGCCCCGAACGTCGTGAACCGGCAGCCGGTGAAGGAGCCGCTCTACACGGGGATCACGGCCATCGACGCGATGACGGCGATCGGACGAGGCCAGCGCGAGCTGCTCATCGGCGACCGCCAGACCGGTAAGACGGCGGTCGCGATCGACGCGATCATCGCGCAGAAGGAGCACTGGGCGACCGGCGATCCGAAGAAGCGCGTGAAGTGCATCTACGTGGCCGTCGGACAGAAGTCCTCGACCGTGGCGGAGGTCGTGGCGACCCTCGCGGAGAACGGCGCTCTCGAATACACCGTGGTCGTGAACGCGCCGGCCTCCGACCCCGCCCCGTTCCAATACATCGCGCCCTACTCGGGGGCCGCGTTCGGCGCGCACTGGATGTACAACGGCGAGCACGCTTTGATCGTCTACGACGATCTGTCGAAACAGGCCACCGCCTACAGGACGCTGTCGCTCCTGCTTCGCCGGCCACCCGGCCGCGAGGCGTTCCCCGGCGACGTCTTCTATCTGCATTCACGGCTGCTGGAGCGGGCCGCCAAACTGTCCGACGACCTCGGCGGCGGATCGCTCACGGCGCTGCCGATCATCGAGACCAAGGGCAACGACATCTCCGCCTACATCCCCACCAACGTGATCTCGATCACCGACGGTCAGATCTTCCTCGAGCCCGACCTGTTCTTCGCCGGTGTTCGGCCTGCGATCAACATCGGCATCTCGGTCTCGCGTGTGGGCGGGAGCGCACAGATCAAGGCGATGAAGAAGGTCGCGGGGCGCCTGCGGCTCGACCTCGCGCAGTTCCGAGCGCTGGAGGCGTTCGCGCAGTTCGGTTCGGAGCTCGATAAGGCCTCGCAGCAGCAGCTCGCACGCGGTGCCCGGGTGGTCGAGGTCTTGAAGCAGCCGCAGTACCAGCCGCTCCCCGTCGAGCGCGAGGTCGTCCTGATCTGGACCGCGACCGGCGGATACCTCGATCCTTTCCCGGTCGAGGACGCCAAGCGGTTCGTGGACGACTTCATCACGTACCTGGAGTCCCGGACCGACGTTCTCGGCACGATCCGGGAGTCCGGGGACATGTCGGATGAGATCGAGGCGACGCTCAAGGAGTCCGTCGAGGCGTTCGCGCAGAGCTTCCAGCCGTCCGGCGACGTGGCCGGCAGCGAGGCCGGCCGCGGTGCCGGCACGCCGCCCGACGAGGTGAAGCCCGACGTCGGCTGGGACCGGATGTCTTCCGTCGACGACGAGGATGGGGCCGAGGCGGCGGAGGCGCAGGGTGTCGCCGGAGGCCCTTCGACCGCCGAGGAGGACGATGTCCAGGGCCAGGTGCCCCTGCCGGATGATGACGAGGAAGAAGGGGAGGCGGGTACGTAGCCGATGGGTGCCCAGCTCCGTATCGTCCGCCGGCGGATCCGCTCGGTCCAGTCGACGAAGAAGATCACGCGCGCGATGG
>JALZDC010000165.1 GCA_030862755.1 Actinomycetota bacterium | reverse complement strand
ACCGCGGCGTCCTGCCCCACCACCCGCTCGTGGAGCGCCTCCTCGAGATGGACGAGCTTCTGCATCTCGCCTTCCAGGAGACGGGACACCGGGATCCCGGTCCACTTGGACACCACGGCGGCAACGTCTTCCTCCGTGACCTCCTCGTTCAACATCTTCAGCTCCAACTGGATCTCCTGGAGATGCTCGTTCTCCTCCTCCAGTCGGCGCTCGATCTCGACGATCCGGCCGAACCGGAGCTCGGCGGCCTTCTCGAGGTCGCCCTCACGCTCGGCTCGCTCCGACGCCGCGCGCGTTTCCTCCAACTCCGACTTGAGGCCGCGGATGCGGTCGATCTGCTCCTTCTCCTGCTGCCAGTGCGAACGCATCCCATGCGATCGCTCCTGCAGGTCGGCGAGCTCCTTCTCGAGGCGCTCGAGACGCTCCTTCGAGACCGGATCGGACTCCTTCTGGAGCGCGGCGCGCTCGATCTCGAGCTGGCGGATGCGCCGCTCCACCTCGTCGATCTCGACCGGCACCGAATCGATCTCGATGCGGAGGCGAGATGCCGCCTCATCGATCAGATCGATCGCCTTGTCCGGGAGGAACCGGCCCGTCACGTAGCGGTCCGACAGGACGGCGGCCGCTACGAGGGCGGGATCCTGGATCCGAACGCCATGATGCACCTCGTACCGCTCCTTGAGGCCGCGGAGGATCGCGATCGTGGCTTCGACGGACGGCTCCTCCACGAGGACGGGTTGGAACCGCCGCTCTAGGGCCGCGTCCTTCTCGACGTGTGTGCGGTACTCGTCGAGCGTGGTGGCGCCGACCATTCGGAGCTCACCCCGGGCGAGCATCGGCTTCAACATGTTCCCGGCGTCAACCGCGCCCTCGGCAGCGCCGGCGCCGACGATCGTGTGCAGCTCGTCGATGAAGGTAACGATCTCGCCCTCGGAGTCGGCGATCTCCTTCAGGACGGCCTTGAACCGTTCCTCGAACTCGCCACGGTACTTCGCCCCCGCGATCATCGCGCCGATGTCCAGCGCGATCACCCGCTTGTTCTTGAGCGACTCCGGCACGTCACCGTCCACGACGCGCTGTGCGAGCCCCTCGACGATCGCCGTCTTCCCCACGCCGGGCTCCCCGATGAGGACGGGGTTGTTCTTCGTGCGGCGCGACAGGACCTGGATCACGCGGCGGATCTCCTCGTCCCGGCCGATCACGGGATCGAGCTTGCCCTTCCTCGCCTGCTCGGTGAGGTCTCGGCCGAACCGCTCGAGCGCCTGGAAAGTCTCCTCCGGGTTCTGCGAGGTGACGCGATGAGAGCCTCGGACCTCTGTCAGCGCGGCCAGAACGCCGTCTCGTGTGAGGCCGGCCTCGGTCAGCAGGCGCGAGACCGGGACGTCTCCCTGGAGCATCGCGAGCAACAGATGCTCCGTCGAGATGTACTCGTCCGTGAGCTGTTCGGCCTCCCGGCCCGCGGCCTCCAACAAGCGCGCCGCCGAGGGCGAAAGGCTGACCTGCACGCCTTCGGCGTAGACCTTGGGCTTCGTCTCGAGGGCCTCGTCGACCTTGTCCCGAAGCTGCTTCGGAACCACGCCCAGCTGATGAAGGAGTGGGAACACCACGCCCTCGGGATCGGTGAGCAGCGCGTACAGGACGTGCTCCGGCTCGATCTGCTGGTGGTGCCGGGCCGAAGCCTGCTGGTGCGCCTCTTGGAGCGCCGCCTGGGACTTGATCGTCAGCCTGTCGAGCTCCATCCACCCCTCGCTTCCTCGAAGTCCCCCCTGGTGATGCCGTACATCAGGTAGTCGCGCGGTCCGTCCTTCGTCGGCATGAACCCGCGGAGCGTCCCCTCGAGGCCGAACCCGAGATGCTCGGCGACCCGCCGCATCGCCACATTGTCCACATCGGTCGTGAGCTGAACCCGATGGGCACGCTCCTCTTCGAACAGGTGCACGAGGAACATCGCGAGCGCTCGGCGCCCGATGCCGGCGCCGCGCTCGGACGGGTCGAAGACCTCGATGCCGATCTCGAAGACACCCGGCGGCAATCCCATCTCAGGCTGCCGTGCCTGGATCTCCCCCGCGAGCCGTCCGTCCGACACGATCCCCAGGAGGAGCTCGCCGTGGGTCACACGACCGCTGTTGGCGACCCTGTCTCGCAGCTTCCGACGGGAGTCGTCGCTGGTGTCGGCCCACGGTTCGTCCGAGCGGGTCCGTGCGACCCAGAGGGCTTCGAGGTCTCCGGACCGAAGTGGCCGGAGCGATACGTCGCTCAATCTCGTCTCCAAGACCACGGCGGCGAGAGGATGCTCGCCATCGGCACGATGGCGACGCCGGTCCGCTCTCCGGGCATGGGGATCGGCCGGTCCTCGAGTCGCGCCTCCAACTGCGCGAGCCGCTGGCGCATCCGGCGCAGCTCCTCTTCGAGGGCCATGATCCGTTTCGCTCCCGCGAGGTTCATCCCCTCCTGGGTGAGCCGTTGCACGCGTCGAAGGCGCTCGATGTCCGCCTCCGAGTACCGCCTGGTGTTCCCGGTGGTGCGATGGGGCCTTACGAGGCCCTTCCGCTCGTAGATGCGGAGCGTTTGCGGATGCACCCCCGCGAGTTCGGCCGCGACGCTGATGATGTACACGGCACGCCGATCCGGACCGTTCACCGACTTACGCTCCTCAGGATCCACTCTCGTCTCCTTCAGTTCACCCCGAGCCGCTTGCGGGGCGACTCGTTCGACACATCCCGGAGCTTGCGCAAGAGCTCCTTCTCTTCCCTGGAGACCCTGTCGGGCACATCGACCTTCACTCTGGCGAGCAGGTCGCCCCGCCCACCCTTCCTCGGGGCTCCCCGTCCCTTGACCCGGAAGGTCTTGCCGCTCGGGGTGCCTGCGGGGACCTTGAGCGTCACAGGTCCGTTCAGCGTCGGCACCTCCACGTTCGCCCCGAGGGTGGCCTCCGGATAGGTGATGGGCAGCTCCACCGTGAGGTCGTCTCCCCGTCGCCCGAAGAGGGTGTGAGGCGCGACCGCGACCTTGACGTAGAGATCGCCCGCAGCGCCGCCGGCCAAGCCCGGCTCCCCCTTGCCGGCGAGACGGATCCTCGCGCCGTTGCGTACCCCCGCCGGGATCTTGACCTGCAGGGTGCGGG
>JALZDC010000142.1 GCA_030862755.1 Actinomycetota bacterium | reverse complement strand
GACCTGTTCCGTGCCCACGGGATCGAGACCCCGCGAGGCATCGTCGCCTTCAGCGAGGCGGAGGCCGCCGCGGCTACCCGCGAGCTCGGCGGGCGCTCCGTCGTCAAGATCCAGGTCCAGGTGGGCGGACGCGGCAAGGGTGGCGGCGTGGAGCTCTGCGACACGCCGGAGGCCGCTGCGGCGGCCGCCGACCGGATGCTCGGCAGCGCGTTCAAGGGCCTCCCGGTGACGCGGGTCCTCGTCGAGGAGCTGCTGTCGATCGCCCGGGAGTTCTACACGTCGATCCTGCTCGATCGCTCCCGCGGCGACTACCTGGCGATGATGACCGCCGAGGGTGGCACGGACATCGAGGAGCTCGCGCGGACGCGGCCGGACGCGCTCCGACGCGTGCACATCGACCCGATCTTGGGGCTCCGCGCTTACCACGTGCGGGAGCTGATCGGCACACTCCCGGTCGAGGCCTGGGAGGGAGCCGGCCACGCGTTCCGGAAGATGTACGAGCTGCTCGTCGAGCGCGACGCGACCTTGGTCGAGGTGAACCCGCTCGTCCTGCTCGACGACGACCGGATCGTGGCCCTCGACGCGAAGGTGACCATCGACGACAACGCCCTGTCGCGCCATCCGGAGATCGCCGAGCTGGCGGAGCAGTTCCCGATCGACGAGGTCGAGTCGCGAGCGAAGGATAAGGGTCTCCAGTATGTGAAGCTCGAGGGAGAGGTCGGGATCATCGGCAACGGCGCCGGCCTCGTGATGTCGACCCTCGACGTCGTGGCGCAGGCGGGGGCGCGCGCCGCGAACTTCCTCGACGTGGGCGGCGGCGCGTCGGCGGACCAGATGGCGACGTCGCTCGAGGTCGTGCTGTCCGATCCGGCGGTGAAGGTCGTGCTCGTGAACATCTTCGGCGGGATCACTCGCTGCGACCTGGTGGCACAGGGCATCCTGGAGGCGTTGGAGCGTGTCGAGGCCCGCGTCCCGATCGTGGTGCGACTCGACGGCACGAACGCCGAGGACGGCCGTCGGATCCTCTCGGAAGCTGCCCACCCGAGGATCGTTCCCGCCGCGAACATGCTCGAGGCGGCCGAGGAGGCCGCCGATCTGGCCGGGGTCACGCGGTGAGCATCCTCGTCGACGAGCGGACGAACCTGGTGGTCCAGGGCATAACCGGGAAGGAAGGGACGTTCCACACCCTCCGCAACCGCCACTACGGCACTAACGTCGTGGCCGGCGTCACCCCGGGCAAGGGTGGCCAGGACGTGGAGGGGATCCCCGTCTTCGAGACGGTGGCTCGAGCTGTGGCCGAAACCGGCGCCGGCACCTCGATGATCTTCGTGCCGCCGCGCTTCGCCGCAGAGGCGATCCTGGAGGCGGCCGACGCGGGCGTGGACTTGGTCGTGTGTATCACCGAGGGCATCCCCGTCCGCGACATGGCCAGCGTCCGCAGCTACCTCGACGCGTCGAAGACGAAACTGGTGGGGCCCAACTGCCCGGGCGTGATCTCGCCGGGCGCGGCCAATGTCGGGATCATCCCCGGCGAGATCTGCGCTCCGGGCCCGGTCGGGCTGGTCTCGAGGAGCGGCACTCTCGTCTACCAGATCGTCCACGAGCTCACGCAACGCGGCATCGGTCAATCGACGTGCGTCGGGATGGGCGGCGATCCCGTGCACGGGATCGGCTTCGTCGAGGCGCTGGATCTATTCCAGGCCGACGCGGAGACCGAGTTGATCGTGCTCACCGGAGAGATCGGTGGCGACGACGAGGAGAGAGCCGCGGCGTTCATCGCCGAGCGGGTGACCAAGCCGGTCGTCGGCTACATCGCAGGGTTCGAGGCACCGCCGGGCAAGCGCATGGGCCACGCGGGCGCGATCGTGACAGGGTCTGCAGGGACGGCCGCGGCGAAGGCGGACGCACTCGAGGCCGTCGGCGCCGCCGTCGGGAGGAACACCACCCAGGTCGCCGACCTGGTCGCGGAGCGCCTGGGGTGACGGATCACGCGCCCCCCGGTTCGGGGGCGCTCGCGGGTGTCGGCATGACGGTTCGCAGCGCCGCGATCGGCGGGACGTTGGCGTTCCTCGCGCTGGTCGCGACCTGTCAGCTCATCGCCTGGGTGCAGTCCCTCTTCGTGGGAGCGTACGGGCTCTGGACGTGGGCGAAGGTCGGTCTCCTCACGGCCCTCCTGTCGCTCCGGGCCGACGCGGTGGCGACGGTGACGAGCCCTCCGAACCTCCCCGCCGTGGCAGACCCGATGACCGCCCGGTCGCGGTTCGTCCCGATGGTGCTGACGATCGGGTTCCTCTGGCTCGCGGGGCGCGCCGGCCGCCGCGCGGCGCGGACGAGGCCGGAT
>JALZDC010000067.1 GCA_030862755.1 Actinomycetota bacterium | reverse complement strand
ATCCGGCTCTCCGGAGGTCAGCAACAACGGGTCGCGATCGCTCGCGCGCTCGCGATGGAGCCCGACGTGATGATGTTCGACGAGCCGACGTCGGCGCTGGACCCCGAGCTCATCGGCGAGGTCCTCGCGGCCATGAAGGCGCTCGCGGTAGAGATGCACATGACGATGATGGTCGTCACCCACGAGATGGGCTTCGCCCGGGAGGTCGCTAACCGGATGGCGTTCTTCCACGAGGGCAGGATCCTCGAGGAGGGGACGCCCGCTCAGCTATTCGACGAAACCCAGTTCCCCGAGACCCGGCGGTTCCTCGACGCGGTCCTATAGACGGAACGGCGACGGGCCGCGTCTCCCGATCCGAGCAGCTCGCGCCTTCCCCATACGCGAGCGTCCCTTCTCGGTGACACGGCCCGTCACGCTCGGTCTCTTCGAACCGCCACCTAAACCGGTCGGAACCGGTCGGGCTCGCGTCCCGTTGAGGACCGTCGCGGACTGTAAACGGGAGGTTGAGGGGTGTCAAGCCGACGACGCGCTGACAAGACTCACTGCGGCGCAGAGCTCGGCTCCCATCTCTGCAGGTCGTGGCCTCGGAAGAAGAGTGACACGAACACCCACCGTGTCCCCGGAGGATCAGCGGGGTGCGTCGGTCTCGATATGCGCGGAGTGTCTCGCCGAAGTCTCCTGTTCGGGTCGAGACTTCGCCCCGGGCATCCTCGGTGCTCGGAGGAAGAGGCCGCCGACCACGGCGAGATATCCGGTCCATCCGACCACTTCGAGCCACGTCGGATCGGCGTTGTAACCGACCAGTCCGCGCAGGATCGCCCCGGCGCCCGCGTCGTCCGGGACGCTGGCGGAAAGGTCGAACGCGTGCCCTTCGAGCACGGGCAGCCAGCCCGCCTCCTGGAGCTCGTGCAGGGAATAGGCGAATAGCCCGGCGGCCACGACGATCAGGATCATGCCGGTGACCCGGAAGAACGATCGGAGGTTCATGCGGATGCCGCCACGGTAGAGCAGCACACCGAGGATCACCGCCAGTGCGAGACCCAGGACGGCTCCGATCACCTGTGTCGCGGCGGCTACCTGGGTGCCTTCGACCGCGGTTCCTTTCGCCGCCGCGAACAGGAAGAGAGCCGTCTCGATGCCTTCGCGGAGGACCGCGAAGAAGGCGAGACCCGCGAGCGCGAGGCCGCCGGTGACGAGCGCGGCGTCGACCTTCTCCTGCAGCTCCGACCTGATGCGCGCGCCTTGCCGCCGCATCCAGAAGATCATCCACGTCAGGACACCGACGGCCGCGAGCGTCACGAGTCCTTCGAAGATCTCCGCCGCCCTGCCCTCGAACTCGGCGCCCGCGACGAAGATCGCGGTGCCCACGGCCGCGCTCAGCAACACGGCGAGTCCGGTGCCCCACCAGACGAGGCGGGAACGGTCGGTCGCCCCCAGCTGTTTCAGGTACGCGAGGACGATCGACACGATCAGTGCGGCCTCGATGCCCTCGCGAAGGGCGATCACGAACGATGCTCCCATGCTTCCTCCCGTCCGTCGCATGCCTGCTCTGCGGGGATGAGCCACGAACGCGTGAATCCTATCCAGGAGGTCGGATTCACGTCAATCTGGTTCGGTACCGAACCATCGAAGGGCCACGGCGACGGCCGGGACGTCGCAGGGCGCGGCTACGATAGGCACCGTGGCGCCCCCCAGATCCGATGCAGCGTCCGATCACCCCCGCCGGCTCTTCATCCTGGACGGGCATTCCCTGGCGTATCGAGCGTTCTTCGCCCTGCCCAGCACGCTGGCAACCACGACCGGGCAGGTGACCAACGCCGTCTACGGCTTCACCTCGATGTTGATCAAGCTACTCGCCGAGGAGCGCCCGGATCTGATCGCCGTCGCGTTCGACGTGGGCAAGCCGACCGCGAGGCTGGCGATGGACGCGGACTACAAGGCCGGCCGACGGGAGACCCCGGAGGACTTCCGGCCCCAGCTCGGGCTGATCCAGGAGGTCGTCGAGGCGCTGCGGATCCCGATGCTCCTCGTGACCGATCACGAGGCGGACGACGCCATCGGGACGCTGGCCTTGCGAGCGACCGAGGGAGGGATCGAAGCCACGATCGTCACCGCCGACCGCGACTTCTTCCAGCTGGTCCGGCCGGGGCTCCGGGTCCTGTTCAACCGCCGTGGGATCTCCGACATCGCTTTGATGGACGAGGCGGCGGTCGAGGAGCGGTTCGGCCTGCCGCCATCGAAGTACCTGGAGTACGTGGCCCTCAAAGGGGACACGTCGGACAACATCCCCGGCGTGCCGGGCGTGGGGGACAAGACCGCGGCCAAGCTCGTTCAGGAGTTCGGCTCGGTGGAAGAGCTGCTGGCCCGGACCGACGAGCTGAAGGGCAAGCTCAAGGACAACATCGAGGCCGCCGGAGATCGGCTCGCGCTCAACAAGGACCTCGCGCGGATCGTGACCGACGTGGACCTCGATATCGAGCCGGACGACGCGGTGATGGGGGAGTGGGACGTGGAGGAGGTCCGGCGCCTGTTCACCTCGCTCGAATTCCGGAGCTTGTTCGACCGGCTGATGGAGCTGGCGAAGGAGGCCAAGCCCAAGGTCGACGTGACGGAGCTGGACCTGCGGCAGGTGGACCCGGATGAGCTCGCCGCCCTGCTCACGGCCAGCCCGGTGGGGGTCGCGATCCACGAGGTGGCCGACGAGCTTGTCGGCCTCGCCGTCTCCGCGGGGGGAGCACAGGCCGCGTACTCGGCGCTCGAGGGTCCCGGGCCGGTAGGACACCGGCTCGCCGATGGGGCGATCCCGAAATGGGCGCATGATTCGAAGGCCCTGGAACGGGTCACGCTCCGGGCCGGGGCCCTGCTGGAGGGTCTGGCCTTCGACACGATGCTGGCCGGGTACCTGTTGGAACCGGGCACCGCGGACTACCCACTTGCCTCGCTCTGCGAGCGATACCTGGGCACCGACCTGTTCGGCGCTGATGAGGACGCGGCCAAGGAAGCGGAAGTCCAGCTGTTCACCGAGGATCCGTGGCGGCGGGTGGCCTCCGAGGCGGCGGCCGTCGCGCTCCTCGCCCCGGTCCTCGGGGAGCGGATCGACCGCCAGGGCCTGCGCCCCCTCCTC
>JALZDC010000310.1 GCA_030862755.1 Actinomycetota bacterium | reverse complement strand
TCACGGAGGTAGACGGGACCGGCGACGCCTTCGCCGAGCGGTTGCGTCGTCGGATCGAAGTCGATCCTTCCGGCGAGCGCGTACGCCACGACGAGCGGTGGCGAGGCGAGGTAACTCGCCCGCACCTGCGGATGGATGCGGCCCTCGAAGTTCCGATTGCCGGAAAGGACGGCAACGACGTTCAACTTATCTTCGTCGATCGCATCCGCCACGTCGTCCGGAAGCGGGCCGGAGTTCCCGATGCATGTGGTGCAACCGAACCCCACGAGGCTGAATCCCAGCTTCTCCAGGTAGGGCGTCAACCCGGCCCGGTCCAGGTAGTCCGTGACGACCCTGGAGCCCGGAGCGAGCGACGTCTTGACCCACGGCCTCGACTCCAGACCGGCTTCGACGGCGCGTTTGGCGAGCAGACCCGCGCCGACCATCACTGACGGGTTCGAGGTGTTGGTGCACGACGTGATCGCGGCGATCACGACGGACCCGTGCCCCACGTCGCGTCCGTTGGGGCTCACGTCATCGGCCCATTCCTTATCCTCGACGCCGTCGTCCGGGTTCCCCCCTTCATTCACGAACCGACCGAGCTCCGTTGGCTTGGGCTCGGGCTCGAGGTGTCGTTCGAACGCGTCGACGAACGAGCCCCACACCTTGGGGAGCGCCACCCGATCCTGCGGTCGCCTGGGACCCGCCATCGAGGGTTCGATCGCGGAGAGGTCCAGGTCCAGAGTCTCCGTGAAGGTCGGGGCCGGATCTGCGTCGGTCCGGAACAATCCCTGCGCTTTCGTGTAGCGCTCGACCCGGTCGATCACGGTTCCTCGACCGGTGAACCTCAGGTACTCGAGCGTCCGCTCGTCGACGGGGAAGAACGCCGACGTGGCACCGTACTCCGGGCACATGTTGGAGAGGGTCGCTCGGTCCGCGATCGTGAGGGAGGACAGACCCGATCCATAGAACTCGACGAACCGTCCGACGACGCCGTGGGCGCGGAGCATCTGCGTCAACGTGAGCACCAGATCGGTGGCGGTCGTGCCAGGTGGAAGCGCGCCGGTCACGCGCACACCGATCACGTTGGGCTGCGGGAGGAACGTCGGCTGCCCCAACATGGCTGCTTCGGCTTCGATCCCACCCACTCCCCATCCGAGCACACCGAGCCCGTTGATCATCGTGGTATGGGAGTCGGTGCCCATCAGCGTGTCGGGGAAGGCCTCGCCGTCCCGCACGCTCACGACCTGCCCGAGATGCTCAAGGTTCACCTGGTGACAGATCCCGGCGCCGGGGGGCACGACGCGGAGACCGTGGAACGCCTGCTGGGCCCATCGAAGGAGCGCGTACCTCTCACCGTTGCGCCGGTACTCCCACTCGATGTTGGCCTCGTATGCCTCCGGGGTCCGGAAGAGATCCACCTGGACCGAGTGGTCGATGATCAGGTCCACCGGCACGAGCGGGTTCACCGATGCCGGATCCTCGCCCGCCCGGGCCACCGCGCCCCGCAACGCGGCCAGGTCCACGACCGCGGGGACGCCGGTGAAGTCCTGCATCAGGACCCGTCCTGGCATGAACGCCACGTCGCCTGCAGGCTCGGGCCAGCCAGCGAGCGAGCGCACGTCGTCGTCCGCGACGTCCCGGGTGCCGGCGCGCCGAAGCAGGTTCTCGAGCAGGATCTTGACGGTGTGAGGAAGACGGGTCACATCGGCGGCGCCGGCCTCGACGAGCCAAGGGAGCGAATAGATGTGGAGGCTCCCGTCCGCGGTCTCCAGCCGCGTCCGAGCGCCGGCGAGTTCAGACGTCATCCGAACGGTCCTTCCCACGTTCAGTGGCCACGTAGTCCGGCCCTGATGGTCGGCCGTGGTCGTACTTCCATGTTCCCACGCGCCGACGAGAAATCCTGGCGGAGCTCAGGCTCTCGAGCTCAGGGAGGCCCATCGCGGCCCGGTCCCTCCTCCTTCGCGCTCCGCGCCGCCTCGATCGCTCGTCTGTGCGCGATCCGGCGCTCCCGGCGGAGCTTCGCTTCCCGCTGCCGCCGGTGTTCCACCTCCGATTCGGCGACCAATGGAGGTACCGGGCGGGGGTTCCCCTCCCGATCGACCGCGACGAAAACCAGATAGGCGCTGTTCACGTGGCGGATGTCTCCCGTGAGCGGATCCTGCGCCTCCACACGCACGCCACACTCCATGGAGGTTCTGCCAACGTCGTTCACAGACGCGTCCAAAACGACGACCTCTCCGATGTGCACGGGCTCGAGGAAGGTCATCTCGTCGATCCCCACCGTGAGCGCGACGCCGCCGGAGTGCTTGATGGCGGCGAGCGCTGCCGCCGTGTCCACGAGGCGCATGATCACCCCGCCGTGGACGTTGCCGGTCACGTTCGCGTCCGTGACCTCCATCATCTGCGTGAGGGTCACCTTCGAGTCAGCGACTGTGCGCGGACCGGAGTCGGACACGCCGGCATCCTACGCGGGCTCCTCTGGGAGAAGCCGGAGCGCGGATACCATCGGGCCATGCGGGGATGGACACCAGCCGCCGCCGTCGCGCTCGCGATCGGGGCGTGCGGCAGCCAGCCGCCTGCGCCGACGGATCCCACGGCGGTGTCGTCCCCCGTGAGCCTGTCACCGTCCCCGGAGGCCTCCCTGAGCCCCGACCCTTCCCCGAGCCCCCAGCCCGAGGAAGGTGAGATGCCGACGACGTTCGCCGACGACCTCTCGCCCCCCGCGCTCCCCCCCGAGGACCTGGTACCCGAAGGCGCAGACGTGACCGGCGAATGGTTCGGTCTCACCGACGACGGGGTGATGGTGCTCGTTGCCTGGGTGGAGCCGGGGATCGACCTCTTCCGCCTCCCCCGCGGTTTCGCCATCTGGCGCCGGTACGCCTCGCCTCCACATTGGCGGGTCGGTCTGGTCGCGCGACACGACTCCCGCGAAGGGATCCAGGAGATCCAGATCTCGACGACCGACCTGACGGGCGACGGCTCGGACGACGCCCTCGTCTTCGAGGGAGTCGGCGGCTCGGGAACGTGCGGGCGATGGATCGTCATCGATCTCATCGGCGGCGAGGAGATCTACCGACGCGAGATCTGCGACGGCCGCATCGACCCCGGGCCGATGGGGTCGCCGGGACTCGTCCTGACGGAATCGGTGTATCGCGAGGGCGACGCGCACTGCTGCCCCAGCGCGATGCGAGAGACCACACTGACGTGGACGGGCAAGGTGTGGCGGGTCACGAAGAGATCCTTGATCGAGGGCTGGGCGAAGCCGTGAGTCGCCCGGGCTGTAGGCCGTGGTGCCTAGGTCCTTCCGTCCTTCCGAATGACCAAGAGGAATCCCCCTATCGGCACTGAACCTGCTCTCGAACGGTGCCGATAACGAGCCCGGAGACCGGACAGGGGGCTGGTTCGCGCACATGTTGATTGGGAACGGCCTGGCTCGAAGGGTTCACGTTGCACTCATCGCGCTGCTCGTCATCTGGGTGGCGGGTTCGTTCTGGATGAGCGTGCGAGCACGTGCGACCGCATTGGAGCGGGCGGTCGAGCAGGCTCGGGTCATCGCCGATAGCTCTCTCACGCTCGTCTTCCGGCCCGACGATCTCCAGCATGAGGCATCGCCCGAACGGATCCGTGACCTGTCCCGGTCGGTAGACGACGTCGTGCTCGATCCCAGCGACTTCACCACCGTGACCCTGTTCTCTGGATCGGGGAAGATCCTCTTCTCGACCGAAGACGGCAACATCGGCCAGCAGCTCTCCGGCGAGCGCCGGCGGATCAGGAACGCGTTCCGGGGGCAGCCGCAGTCCAGGTTGATCGATGGCACCCTTTCCGTACTGGTGGGGCTGCGATTCCCGTCCGGCGTCGGCAGCACCGCAGCCGTCGAGCTGTCACGGCCCGCGGACGACATCGCCGGGGCGGCAGGGCCATGGCGGACCAACACTTTCTTCCTCGGCGGGGCGCTCGCGCTCGTCCTGCTCGCCGCGGGCGCGCCTCTCCGCCGCGGTGCAGCCACGACCGACCCTGCGGAGTCGGGGCGGATCCAAGCGCCGGTGATACCCGCGCGCCAGCCCGGCGCGGTCGCGAGGAGGATCGAGGCACCGCGGCCGGGTTTGAAGGAGGAGGCGGAGGCTCGCCGGCGCGCCGAAACCCGCGCGCACGAGGCCGAGCAGCGGGTGGCGCTGTTGCAGGACCAGTACCGGGCGACCCTCGAAGAGCTGCAATCGGCTCAACAGGCGTTGCGGGACCAGCCGGAAGGATGGGGTCGGGAATTCGAGGAACGCGCGGTCAAGGCCGAGGCAGCGGCGAGGTCCCTCGAGCAGCGGCTCCACAGCGTGACCGTGGAGCGGGACCGCATCGCGGGGGAACTCCTTGCGAGACGGGACGCGATCGCAGATCCCGGCCGGGAGATCCTGAAGCAGGCGGAGGCCGAGGCGATGGGCCTGCGCGCGGAGCTCGAAGGAGCACACACACAGCTCTCCATGACGATACAGGAGCTCGGATCCCTCCAGCGGCAGGCGGAGCGCGCGAGCGAGCTGCAGGAGGAGCTCGACGCCTCTCAGCTCGAGTCGCTCCACGCCAATGACGCCATGGAAGCGATGCAGGGAGAGCTCCGGAGCGCCCGCACCGAGCTGGACGACGTGCGAGACGAGTTGCGGGCGCTGCGGAGCGAGGAACAGCGCGCCGCCGAGCTCACCGACGAGCTCCGCACCGTGAAAGCCGAGCTCGTCAGCGTGCGAGCGTCACATCGGGCCGAGCTTGTCGAACGCGAGGCCGAGCTGGAGGAGCAGGTTCGCTCTGTCCGGGAGGACTTTCAAGCCCAGGTGGCCGAGGCCGAGGCACGTCACGCCGCGGAGCTCGCGGAAGTAGAGGAAGCGTTCGCGGCCCGCGTGGCCGCGGCGGCGCAGGGCGCGGAGGAGGCCCGTGCCCGAGTGGCCGCCGCGGGCACCGACCTCGAGGCCGCCAGGTCGGAGTCGGAGGCGAGAGCCGTCGATCTCGAGAGCGCGCGCGCGGAGCTGCAGGCCGCTCACGATCGGATCGAGGTGCTACAGCAGAGCTTGGCGGAGCGTCAGGGACAATTCGACGGCGCGGAGCAGGAGGTGCAGCGGGCCGAGGCAGACAGGCAGGCGCTCGCCAGCGAGCTCACGGAGATCCGTGCCGCCGTGCGGGAGACGGAGGCCGCGCTCGCGAAGGAGCGCGCCGAGCGAGAGGAGTTGGAGAGCTCGAGCTCGAGGGCACAGGTCGAGGCCCGGCATGCCGTCGAGCGGGCGGAGCGCGTCGCGGAGGAGTTGGAGGCAGCGGCGCAGGCCAACACCGAGATGAACCGCCGTCTCCAGGAGATCGAATCGAGGCGCGCGCTGGAGGTTGCCGAGGATGAGGGTCGCGCGCACATGGATGAGCTGCTGACGGCGACGCAGGAGCGCCTCGCAGGTCAGACCGAGAAGCTCATGACGGCCGAGGAGCGACTACGGGAGGCGGACCGTCAAGCCGCCAGGGACGCGGAGCGGCTCGAGGAGCTCGAAGCGCAACTACGGCAACATCAGATGGCCGAGCAGATGCGTGAGCTCCAGCCCCCGAAGCACGAGCATCACGACGCGGATGACGCCGCTCCCGTCGAGGACCGTCGTGCATCGACGGCGTTCCTCAAGGAGATGTCGATGGACGCGCAGAAGACGATCTCGCGGATGATGGGCGTCGCCCAGTTGCTCAAACACAAGCGCGGTGCCAAGGAGCAAGCGCAACTCGTCCAGCAGCTCGCAGCCAGCGGTCGGCGCCTGGACAACACGATCCGCGATCTCTCCGACCTGGATTCGCTGGTCACCGGCACGATCTCCCTCGAGCTACGGAACACCGACCTCGAATCGCTGATCCGCCGCGTGCTCGAGGAATCGGGGATCGAGGAAGAACAAGACGTGCGGGTCGAGATCGAGCCGGTTTCGATCTCGGTCGATCGGACGAGGACCGAGCAGATCCTCCAGGGACTGCTGCGCAGCGCCGGCGATCGGGCCCCCGCGGGCAAGACGATCACGGTGCGCCTCATCCGAGACAAGGGTGGGGCCCTTATCGTGGTGGAAGACGCGGAATCCTCCGCGGAGATCTCACTCAGTCCCATGGTCCGGCGGCTCGCCGAGGTG
>JALZDC010000048.1 GCA_030862755.1 Actinomycetota bacterium | reverse complement strand
CGGTCCCCAGGTCGATCACCGAGATCCGATCGCAGAGCTGATCGGCTTCCTCGAGGTACTGCGTGCAGAGCAGGAGCGTCGTTCCTTCCTTCTGAAGGTCGCGGATCAGCTCCCACAGCACCAGGCGGCTGCGAGGGTCGAGCCCGGTCGTCGGCTCGTCCATGAACAGGACCTTGGGCTGGCCAACCAGGCTCGCGCCGACGTCGAGCCGGCGCCGCATGCCGCCCGAATAGGTCTTCGCGGTGCGGTGGGCCGCATCGGCGAGATCGAACCGCTCGAGCACCTCCTCGCCCCGACGCCGGGCTTCCTTCCGGGAAAGGTGGTAGAGGCGACCGACCATCTCGAGGTTCTCCAACCCGGTCAGGTTCTCGTCGATGGCCGCGAACTGCCCGGCGAGGCCGATCACGGGACGCAGGAGTACCGCGTCGCGGACCACGTCGAACCCCGCGACCACGGCCGTGCCCTCGTCGGGCTCGAGGAGGGTGGTGAGGATGCGGATCGTGGTGGTCTTCCCCGCCCCGTTGGGCCCGAGCAGGCCGAATACCGTTCCCGGCTCCACGGCGAGATCCACGCCCTTGACGGCCTCCACCTTGCCGAAGGACTTCTTGAGGCGCTCGGTTCGGATGATCGCTTCTTCCACGGCGGCAGAGACTACCGGCGGACCCGGATATCGCCATCCGAGCAGGTGGGAGGAGTCGGGAAGGGTGGCAAGAAGCTGGGAGGGTAATTTCCATTACTCCACTGGAATAATCGACGTCTGCAAGGCCGTTTCTGTCTGGGCGTGGAAAGGATCGAAGACATGAACGAGCTCGATACCCAGGCCCTCCCATTGCTGCCGCTGACCACGGGCGTCGTCTTGCCGGGGATGGTGGTGACCCTCACGATCGAGTCGGACGAGGCGAGGGCGGCGGTCGGCGCCACCTCCGAGGGTGACGACGCGCTCCTCCTGACCGTCCCGCGCGTGGAGGGCCGCTACGCCCGGGTCGGCGTCGTGGCCCAGATCGAGGACGTCGGGCGTATGCGAAACGGCACCGAGGCCGTGGTCATCCGCGGGCTCCGCCGCGCCACCGTCGGCCTCGGGGTTCCGGGCACCGGCGAGGCGACCTGGGTCCAGATCGAACCGGCCGAAGAGCCCGTGAGCGGTCGAGCCCTCGAGCTCGGCAAGGAGTATCGCGGGGCAGTCGAGGCGATCACCGACGCTCGCGGCGTCCCCGCGGTCGCCGAGTTCCTTCGCGGCGTGTCCGATCCGGGACAGCTGGCGGATACCTCTGGGTACTCGCCCGACCTGTCCTTCGAGCAGAAGGTGGAGATCCTCGAGACCCTCGACGTCGAGGCCAGGCTGGAGAAGGTCCTCAGGTGGGCGAAGGACACCCTCGCGGAGATCCAGGTGAAGGAGCGGATCCGCGACGAGGTGGCCGGGAGTCTGGAGGAGCGACAGCGGGAAGTGCTGCTGCGCGAGCAGATGGCCGCGATCCGCAAGGAGCTCGGTGAGGACGGGACCGAAGACGTCGTCGAGGAGTATCGGACGAAGATCGCGGATGCGGGGATGCCGGACGATGTCCGCACGCAGGCGGAACGAGAGCTCGGCAGGCTCGAGCGCACCTCGGAGCAGTCACCCGAGTACGGCTGGATCCGCACCTACCTCGACTGGCTGCTCGACGTTCCGTGGTCCGCCAAGACGGAGGACGATCTCGACATCTCGGAGGCACGAGCGGTGCTCGACGCGGACCACGAGGGCTTGCGCGACGTCAAGGACCGGATCCTCGAATACCTCGCGGTCCGAAAGCTCCGGGCCGAGCGCGGCCTCACGGAGGCGGGCGGTCGCGGCTCGGGGGCGATCCTCACGCTCGTGGGACCCCCCGGCGTAGGCAAGACGTCGCTGGGTGAGTCCGTCGCGCGCGCCCTCGGGAGGAAGTTCGTGCGGGTCTCGCTCGGCGGCGTCCACGACGAATCCGAGATCCGCGGTCACCGTCGGACCTACGTGGGTGCGCTGCCGGGTCGGATCGTGCGAGCGTTGAAGGACGCGGGCACGAAGAACCCCGTGATGATGCTGGACGAGGTCGACAAGGTCGGCGCCGACTGGAGAGGGGACCCGTCGAGTGCGCTGCTCGAGGTCCTCGATCCCGCGCAGAACCACACGTTCCGCGATCACTACCTCGACGTGGACCTGGATCTGTCCGAGGTGCTGTTCATCGCGACGGCGAACGTCTCGGAGACGGTCGCGGGACCGCTGCTCGACCGGATGGAGGTGATCCGGATCGACGGCTACACCGAGGACGAGAAGGTCGCGATCGCCCGGCGGCATCTGTTGCCGCGCCAGGTCGAGCGCAACGGCCTGCGTCCCGAGGAGGTCGACGTCGCCGACGATGCCCTCCGGGGGGTCGTGGGCGACTACACGCGAGAGGCCGGCGTCCGGAACCTCGAGCGCGAGCTCGGGAAGATCCTCCGGAAGGTGACCACGAGGCTCACCGCTGGGGAGGTCGTCCCGCCGGTTCGCGTCGAGTCGGCCGATCTCCGCGCCTATCTCGGGCGTCAGAAGTTCTTCTTCGAGGCGGCGGATCGCACCGCGGTGCCCGGCGTCGCCACGGGTCTGGCGGTGACCGGCACCGGCGGCGACGTGCTCTTCATCGAAGCGACACGCGAGGACGTGGCGGAGGACGGTCTCACGCTCACCGGGCAGCTGGGCGACGTGATGAAGGAGTCGGCCCGGATCGCGCTCTCGTACGTCCGCTCGCACGCCTCGGAGCTCGACATCCCGGCGGAGCGGCTCCGAGGCCGGTTCCACGTGCACGTGCCCGCGGGGGCCGTTCCCAAGGACGGACCGAGCGCCGGCATCGCGATGACCACCGCCCTGGCGTCGCTGCTCACCGGCCGTCCCGTCCGAGCCGAGGTGGGGATGACGGGCGAGGTGACCCTTCAAGGCCGGGTGCTCCCGATCGGCGGGGTGAAGCAGAAGGTTCTCGCCGCCCACCGGGCCGGCCTGCGCGAGGTGATCCTGCCCCAGCGCAACGAGGGCGACCTCGACGACGTGCCTCTGGACGTGCGCGAAGCGATGACCTTCCACCCTGTGATGACTGTCGGCGAGGCGCTCCAGATCGCGCTCGAGCCCGCGCGGAGCGGGAGGGCGCTGGCGGCGTAGATTGAGCGAGTGAAGATGGCACGGCTACGCGAGAGCCCGGCATCGGTGCTCCTGCTCCTGCTGAGCGCCGCCATCGCGTCGACGGCGATCCACTACACCGACAACGCGGTGTACATCGAGGATTACCCGCAGCCGGGCTGGATCACGGAGGTGCGGATCTACGTTGCGTGGGCCGTGCTGACCGCGATCGGGATCGCCGGCTAC
>JALZDC010000036.1 GCA_030862755.1 Actinomycetota bacterium | reverse complement strand
GCCCAACGCGCACAGCGACTTCGTTTTCGCCGTCCTCGGGGAAGAGCTCGGCCTGATCGGGGCCCTCGCGACCCTGTCCCTGTTCGGCATCCTGCTCTTCGCCGGCGTCCGCATCGCGATGAACGCCACGGACGCATTCGGCCGGCTCCTGGCCGCGGGGATCACCGGCTGGGTCGGGCTGCAGACTCTCATCAACCTGGGGGCCGTGACCGGGCTCTTGCCGATCACCGGCGTGCCCTTGCCGTTCCTCTCCTTCGGAGGGACGGCGCTCGTGGTGACGCTCGCCGGCGTGGGCGTGGTGGCGAGCGTCGGGCTCGACGGCGTGCGGTCCGCGGAGAGGAGGCGCGCCGGGGATCGGTCTCGCCCCACCGGAGGAGGGAGCCGGCGGTGAGGGTCGTGATCGCCGGCGGGGGCACGGCCGGCCACATCGTGCCGTCGCTCACGGTGGCGGATCGGCTGCAGGAAGGGGGTGCGTCGGTCGAGTTCGTGGGGTCCTCCAGGGGCCAAGAGGCTTCGATCGTGCCGGCCGCGGGCTATCGCTTCCATCCGATCCGCGCGGTTCCGTTCCGACGGGAGCTCTCTCTTCGAACGGCGGCGGCTCCCCTCGTCGCACTCCGATCGGTGGTCACATGCCGGCCGATCGTGTGGGACGCGGCCGCGGTCCTGGGCATGGGCGGGTACGCGAGCATCGCCGCCGTGATCGCGGCGCGGTCCGCCGGGGTCCCCACGATCCTGCACGAGCAGAACGCGATCCCGGGTCTCGCGAACCGTCTCCTTGCCCGGCTGGCCACGGCGATGGCGGTCACCTTCGAGGACGCCGCCGGCCGGTTCCCCACATCTCTCAGGACCGAGGTGACCGGACTTCCGATCCGGCGGGAGATCCTGGACATGGTGACCGATCGTGAGGTATCGGCCGATGAGGCGAGACGCACGTTGGATCTCCGACCGGGACGGAAGACGGTCTTGGTGACCGGCGGGAGCCAGGGCGCTCTGCACCTCGACCGGACGGTCGCCGAGGCCATCCCGCTCCTGGCCGATCGATCCGACCTCCAGATCCTGGTGCTCACCGGGAAGGCACACGAGCAGGTCGTCGCATCGGCGATGCATCCGAAGATGGAGCTGGTCGTGCGGACCGTGCCCTTCCTCGACCGGATGGAGTTGGCGCTCGCGATCGCGGATCTCGCGGTGGCGCGCGCCGGCGCGAACACGATCCACGAGCTCGCGGTGTGCTCGATCCCATCGATCCTCGTTCCGTATCCGTACGCGACCGACGACCATCAGGTGGCGAACGCGAAGGAGCTGGAGCGCGCCGGAGCCGCGGAGGTCTATCTGGATCTCGAGATGACCCCCGAGGGTCTGGCGGATCGGATCCTCTCGGTCGTCGCCGACCCGGAGCGCCGGGCGAGCATGGGCGAGGCGGCAGCGGCGTGGGCGAAACCCGACGCCGACGAGCGGGTCGCCCAACTGGTGCGGGAAGTGGCGCGCCGATGAGGACGCCGCTCTATCAGCCCCGGCCCGGCTCGATCCCCACCCTCGATGTTCCCTCGCTGGACGGTGTGGAGACGGTGCACCTGATCGGCGTCGGGGGGGCGGGGATGCGCAACCTGGCTCGGCTCTTCTTGGCGAGGGGCATCCGGGTCTCCGGCTCGGATCTCAAGGATTCCGACGAGCTCCGGCGGCTCGCGGACGCGGGCGCTCGTATCCGCGTGGGTCACGATGCCGACGCCCTCGACGCCCCCGACGCCGTGGTGGTCTCGAGCGCGATCGCCGAGGACAATCCGGAGCTCGCCGCCGCCCGCGCCCGCGGGCTCGCGGTGTGGGCGCGGCAGCAGGCGATCGCCGCCTTCGCGGTGACCCATCGGTGCATCGCCGTGGCGGGAACCACCGGGAAGACGACGACCACCTCGATGATCGCGACCGTGCTGGAGCACGCCGGTCTCGATCCGACCTACCTGATCGGCGGCGATCTGAACGAAAGTGGCAGCGGCGCGAAGACGGGGAACGGCGATCTCTTCCTGTTCGAAGCCGACGAGAGCGACGGCTCGTTCCTGCTGACGGACGCCACGATCGGCGTCGTCACCAACGTGGAGATGGACCATGTGGACTTCTATCCGGGGGGCGAGGGAGAGCTTCGCCTGGCGTTCGCAGAGTTCTGCGCACGCGCGGGGCTAGCCGTCGTCTGCGAGGACGACGAGGGCGCCCGCGAGGCGGTGCGGGTCGCGGGCGTCAAAGCCGTCCGGTACGGCGTGGCGCCGAGCGCGGATCTCCGTCTCACGATCGAGACACCGGGCCCGGGCGGGGCGCGCGGGTCCGTGGCCATCGACGGGAGCACCGTGCCGCTCGCGCTTCCGATCGATGGTGCCCACAACCTGTTGGATGCGGCGGCTGCGATCGCGGGGGGCGGGGTCGTCGGC
>JALZDC010000001.1 GCA_030862755.1 Actinomycetota bacterium | reverse complement strand
CAAGATCTTGCGGAGCTCGCCCACCGCCCATGGCGCCATGCCCGTCCGAAGGCCGATCCTGCGATCGTCCCCGCCGGAAGGCGTGGCCGGCGGCTCCTTCGCCAAACGGCGGAGGATCGCGTTCACGAACCCGCGCTCCCTGGGCACGACGAGCCCGACGGTCTCGCCGACCGCGGCGTGCGCCGGGATCCGCGTGTGCAGCAGCTGATACGCGCCGAGACGAAGCGCGGCGCGAGCGCCAGGCGTCATCCGGGCGACCGGTCTCGCGGCGCGCGCGCCGATCGCGTCGTCCAGGCCGGGGACGTGTCGGAGCGTCCCGTAGGCCAGCTCGGTGGCGAGCGCGCGGTCGCGAGCGTCCAGACCAGAGCGTGTGAGAGCGGTCTGGAGCACGCGGGTCGAGTACGCCCCCTCGTCGGCGACGCGTCGGACGACCTCGAGCGCCACCTCGCGGGCGCCCCGGCTCATGTGAGCTGATCGCCCGGCTGGATCCGAGCGCCGCGGGCCCACTCCCCTCCCGACATCCGTCTGCGTCCGGCGGGGGCCACCTCGAGGAGCTCGATGCCACCGCCGCGTGCGGCGACGATCGGGGTGTCGTCCTCGAGGACCCCGATCTCCCCGATCCTGGGACTCGCGTCCAGCGTGTCTCCGAGCGGAAGCGCGCTCACCCGCAGCACCTTCAATCGCCCGCCTCGAAACGTCGCGACGGCACCGGGCTCCGGGGCGAAGGCCCGGACCCGGCGATCGATCGCCTCGATCGGTTGGCCCCAGTCGATCGTTCGCTCATCGGGGAGGAGCTTCGACGCATAGGTGGCCGCGGTGTGGTCCTGGGACCGCGGCTCTACGGTGCCCTCGTCCAACCCTTCGAGCGTCTCGACGAGAAGCGGAGCGCCGAGCTCCGAGAGCCTCGCACCCAGCGATCCCGCGTCCTCTTCGGGCTCGATGGACGTCTCGGCGGTCGCGAGGATGGGACCGGTGTCCAAGCCCTCATCCATCAACATGACGGTCACACCGGTGGCCTCGTCACCTTCGAGGATCGCGCGTTGCACCGGCACGGCTCCCCGCCAGCGGGGAAGCAGGGAGAAATGGACGTTCACGGCGCCGAGCCTCGGGATGTCCAGGACGTCCGGGGTGAGGATCTCGCCGTACGCCACGACCACGATCGCGTCCGGGTCCAGCGAGTCGAGGGCGTCGAAGCCCTCGCCGCCCGCGACCCGCTCCGTCTCGAGGAGCGGGAGGTCCATCGCGCCGGCCGCCTCCGCCACCACGGTGGGCCTCAGCTGTGAGCCCCGCCCGGCGGGACGCGGCGGATTCGTGAGGACGAGCTCGACGTCGATGTCCGGAGCGGTCGCGAGGGCCCGAAGAGGCGAGATGGACCAGGCGTCGTTGCCGAGGAACGCGACCCGCATGCCGCGAGGATAACGGCCGTCAGTCCCCCGCAGGGCGGCGCGGCTCGGCGAGCCCCATCTCGATCCGTCGGAGCTGCGCCATCACGTCACGCCGACCCTCCTCGTCGAGCCGGTCGATGTAGAGCATCCCCTCGAGGTGATCGGTCTCGTGCTGGAATATCCGGGCGAGCAGCCCCTCGCCGACCATCTCGTAGGACTTGCCCTCGACGTCTTGGCCGCGGCATCGGATACGCGCCGAACGCGGCGTCGGGTAGTAGGGGCCGGGGATCGAGAGACATCCCTCGTCCTCGAGCTGCTCACCGACCGGGTCCGACAGCTCCGGGTTGGCCATGAACATCGGACCGGTCTCCCCGTCGTCGAACACGAAGAGCCTTCTTGAGATCCCTACCTGGGGCGCCGCGAGCCCGACGCCGGGTGCGGCGACCATCGTCTCCACCATGTCGTCGAAGAGCTCGCGGAGGGATTGCCCGAAGTCGGTGACGGGCTTCGCAGGCTCGCGCAGGACCGGATCGCCCAGCGTTCGGATGCGGAGGATCATGTCGTCACTCCCCGGTGCGGCTGAACGTACGGCTCCAGGTACGGATCACAGGTGCGGCTCGGCCTCGACGCGTTCGACGACACCTACTGCCGCGAGCTCGCGGAGTCGCGTCCCGAACTCGCTCACCCGCTCGGGGGCGAGGGCGAGCAAGCATACCGTCCGTCCTTCGGAGGCGGAGACGAGGAGGGTCGAAGGATCGAATGGGCGCACCTCGGTTTCCAGATCGGCGGTCCCCGTGACTCGGAAGACGGCGGCGCCGACCGGAAGGCCCGCCTCCCGCCGCCTGCGCATCTCGTCGGAGTGGAAGCGATCCGGGTTCCCGCGAACGAGGGCTTGCACGATGGGGTCGCCGGGGTTCGACGCCTGTACGATCGCTCGGCCCCGGGGGCGAGCCCAGCCGACCGCTTCCATCCAGGTAGCCAGGCTCCGCTCGCGCGCCGCGAGCCCAGGCCGCCGATCGGCCAGATCCGCGTCGAGGATCGCCACGAGATCGAGGTCACCACTCCCGAGGTCCCGGACGTCGTCCGGTCCGCCGACCAGGATCTCGTCCCCCGCGGGCAGGCGAGCGGGCTCGTTCTCGCGGAGCCGCCGCACCGGGACGGGAGCGGCGCGGCCGGCCCATTCCTCCACGTCCTCCGCGCCGCCGCGTCTGAGCCCGAAGGACGTGCCCCCGCAGGACCGGCAGCGCCCAGGGGCACCACAGACGACGCAGGCGACCGCCCCCGCGGCGGCGCGGAGTATCCCGCCGCAGGAGGCGCAGGCCGCGGGCTCTCCGCACGTCCTGCAGACCTGTGCCACGCCGTACCCGGGGAGCGGTGAGAAGACGAACCCGCGGCGCGTCGTCGCGAGCGCCCTGACGAGCCTGGGCGCCCGACCGCCGGGGCCCGGTCTCACAACCTCGACCGGAGGCCAGCGACGACCGGACGGCTCCACGGCGGGCAGCCCGAGCGCCGAGGCTTCCGCCGACGGGCACGCGGCCGCGAGGACGCACACGGCTCGCTCGAGACGGGACCGCGCCAGGGCGACATCACGCCCGTGGTAGTAGGGGGCACGGTCCTCCCGATGTGCGGGATGGCTCTCTCTCGCGAGATAGATCAGGCCCAGCCTGTCCACGGGCGCGAAGACGGCCGGGCGCGTGCCGATCACGATCTCGTAACGGCCCGCAGCGATCTGTAACCACGTGCGGTAGCGCGAGCGCTTCCCTCCGCCGAGGAACAGCGCCGCCCGATCACCGAAGGCGTCGAGCAGCGCGGCCGCCGTCGCCGGCACCGGGGCCGCTTCCGGAACGAGGACGATCGCACGGCGACCTCCGGCGAGGCAGGCGGCCACCGCGTCGACCGCCAGCGCCTGCTCGTCGTCCGGGGCCGGCCGCGCCACGAACGCTCCGTCCCGGCCACCCATGGCTTCGAGGCACCGCTCCCCTCCCCGATACCCGGCTAGCACGGCCCCCGCTCGCGGACCTCCTCCAGGTGCGGTCGTGCCGCCTCCGCCGCCCGGACGATCCGAGGCCCTCTCTTCCGACGCCACTCGAGGCGGGACCGCTCGAGCGATCACCGACGCGAGGGGGGCGACGTACCGTTCGCTCACCCAACGGAACAGCGCGAGCCGGCGCTCGTCGAAGAACCTGACCGGCGACACGACCTTCTTCACAGGGAGCATCCGGTTCGGCAGATCGTCGGTCGGGCCGAGGACCCAGCCGCGGCTCGCGCGCCCGTGGAACGACACCTGCACGAGCGTGCCGGCCCGCGCGCCCAGCTCCGCGGGCAGGTCGTACGTGAAGGGTCTGTCCAGCGACAACAGCGGACGATCGATGCAGACGCCGACAGGGCCCGAAAGGCCGTCAGCCGACGAGCCGGCGGAGGTCATCGGCGCGGTCCGTCCCCTCCCAGGGGAACTCCTTGCGTCCGAAGTGACCGTAGGCCGCGGTCTCCGCGTAGATCGGTCGGGAGAGATCGAGGTCGCGGATGATCGCCGCCGGCCGGAAGTCGAACACCTCCCGGACCGCGTCGAGGATCGCCGCGGGATCCGCTTGCTCGGATCCGAACGTGTCGAGGTTCATCGACGTGGGACGCGCCGTGCCGATCGCGTACGCCACCTGCAGCTGGGCACGGTCCGCGAGACCTGCGGCGACGATGTTCTTCGTGGCGTAGCGGGCCATGTACGCGGCCGACCGGTCCACCTTGGTGGGATCCTTGCCGCTGAAAGCCCCTCCTCCGTGCGGCGCCATGCCGCCGTAGCTGTCGACGATGATCTTGCGTCCGGTGAGCCCGGTGTCCGCCTTCGGCCCGCCGATCTCGAACCTGCCGGTCGGATTGACCATCGGCGGCTTCATCCGGCCCGCATCGATCTCGGGGAACTCTCGCAGCACCGGATCGATCACCTCGGCGATGATGTCCGGCTTCAGCAGCGTCTCGACGTCGACCTCCTCCCGGTGCTGCGCGGAGATCAAGACGGAATCCACCCCGACGGGTCTGTGATCCCGGTACTCGATGGACACCTGGCTCTTGCCGTCCGGCCGCAGATACGGAACGACTCCCGCCTTGCGGACGTCGGCCAGACGCCGTGAGAAGCGATGGGCCATCGCGATCGGGAGCGGCATCAGCTCCTCGGTCTCGCGGCAGGCGAAGCCGAACATCATGCCCTGGTCACCCGCACCGAGCATGTCCAGTTCGTCGCCGGAATGGCCTTCCCGGTGCTCGAAGGAGTCCTCGACCCCGCGAGCGATGTCCGGCGACTGCTCCTGGATCGCGGTCACGACGCCACAGGTCTCCCCGTCGAGCCCGAACTTGGCGTTGGTGTAGCCGACATCCGTGATCGCGGCGCGGACCACGGACGGGATATCGACCCAGCCGTCCGTGGTGATCTCGCCCGACACCATCACGAACCCGGTCGTGACGAGGGTCTCGCAGGCGACACGGGACTGGGGGTCCTGGCCGAGCATCGCATCCAAGATGGCGTCCGAGATCCGGTCGGCCAGCTTGTCGGGATGGCCCTCGGTGACGGATTCGGAGGTGAACAGGTACTGCGAGGCGTCGACGATGCTCATGGCGGCGAAGAGTAGCACCTCATCCC
>JALZDC010000430.1 GCA_030862755.1 Actinomycetota bacterium | reverse complement strand
GGGTGCATCGCGAGCAGCGACGCGCTCTGTCCCGCGAACGCCGCCGGGGGTTCGAGCTCGACCGCCATGCGCATGCGTCCCTCGACCTCCTCGCGGTCGCCCCGCCAGTGGGGGGCCAGCCCCAGGTGGAGGTGCCCGAGGTAGAGCCACGGGAGGCCGCCTCGCTCGCACCTGAGGCGATCCGCGCGACGTCGGTTACCTGGACGTGCTAGGTCGTCGTGTCGGTGAGGACGACCTCGACGACCTGGTCGAGCAGCCACGGCCACCGGTCCGGGTCGTCGTCGCCCAACCTCGACACGCCGGCGTCGATCACGACGGCGAGCGCGAGGTTCGTGTCGCCCACGTCGTCGTCTTCCAGGCCTCCTTCATCGGGGTCGACCCATCTCTCGCGGAACCGCAGCTCCGCTCGGTCGGCGACCGCCTGCACGGCCGCTCGCATGGCGCGCTTCGCGAACGCCGCCGCGATGAGATCGTTGAAGCACTCCTCGACGAAGTCGGCGCCCTGCTGATCGCCGACCATGTCCCAGACGAGCTCGGCGATCATCAGCTGGCCGGCGAGGAGACCTCCCTCGCGACCGCGGGCGAGCTCCACGAGCGAGCTCCGTTCCCCGTCGTGATACCTGCGCACGTAGTCGGCCGCGGATCGAACCGCCTCGCTCGTGCTCAGGGTCGAGGGGGGTCCGAGCGGTGCTCGTGCCGGACCGCCCTTCGCAACCACTCGCTGTTCCAGCGTCTTCCGGAGGGTCCCGTAGGATTCCAGCAGCTCCAGCCCCTTCTTCATCTTGAGCGCCGCGAGACACGTCGCGTACAGCTCGAGCCGATGGAGGATGGTGCGCACCCTCGGGTCGGTTTCTGCGATCGCCGGAGATCCCGCGAGCGCCGCGAACGTCTCCCTCTCTTCTTTGAGCTTGGCCGTGATCGTCGACACGGATCGCTTGATCCCGCCCCAGAGGCCGGAGTGGGCGAGTGCGTCGACCGGGTCTCGATGACCCGCGAGGAGCTTCAACAGCGACTCGACATGTCGTTCGAGCTCATCCGGGTTCTCCTCGGCGGCGATCCTTTCCAACGCGACCGCCACCACGTCTGTCCAAGCGCCCTGCGGGAAGTACTCGAACTTCCGAAGGCCGGCCTTGCGGACGGTCGCGGCGATCGTCTTCTCCGTCCTGCGCACCTCGTCTCGGGCGTGCGTTCGACAGTAGGGCCCGAGGACCGCTTCGCGGGTACAGAACGGCTCCGCGCACACTCTCTGTCCCATGGGCTCCGGTCGACAGCTCCTAGCCCGTCGCCCAGCGGAGCAATGCGCCGACGCCATCCGCGAGTCGGTCGGCGTCGTCGACCACGCGGATCCCCGCGCCCGTGCCGAGCGCCGCACGCACCAAGACGTCGCGAGCCGGCCCCTGTTCCGGCGAGTCCACACCGAGCTCCTTCAGCTCCCGATCGCTGGGTGCGAGCAGCGCCGGGTCCCGGCCGAGCCACAACGAGCGACCGTCATCGGGCCCGTCGGCGATCAGGAGCACCGCCACCTGCGACAGGGCGAGCGCGCGCGCGGTGGAGTCCAAGCCTTCGGCCGCCTGGTCCTGTTGACCCCGCTCCTCCTCGAACCGGGCGAGCAGCCCCTGGGTCGTCTCGCGCACGTGCTGCTGGACCAGAGCCCACACGTCCTCGGGGACCGGGTCGTCCTCCTCGAGCTTCCGCGGGATCTCCCTCTCGATCACGTGCACGAGCTCGTCGACGCGCTCCGGGAGCGAGTCCCGCAAGAGCGAGACGGCCCGGACGTCTCCGGCCACCGCGACGAAGACCGGCTCGATCCGATCGACGAGACGGATCACCCGCTCGGCCACCTGCTCGGCGTTCTGTTCCCAGCTGTCCTCCGCGCGCTGCTGGTAGCGCCGCTGCGACCAGCCGCCCGCCTGGACCTTCCGGATCACGTCGTGCTCGCCATCCACCTCCGCATGGAGCTCGGGCGAGCCGCGACGGATCCCGAAGAGGTCCGCGCCGGTCCGGTCGGTCAGCACGACGACGTAGGTCGGCTCGGACTGCCGCCACTGCAGGATCGGGAGCAGGCGGGGGGGCGTCCCCCATGACACCTCGTCGTTCCGGCTCACCGCCGGGCCGTGCTCGACGTGGAGGATCTCGTTCGCGTCGGCGATCACGACGAGGCCGTCTCCATCGAGGTGCCCCTCGGGCACGAGTTCATCGATGCGTTCGAGGATGGCTCTCGGCACGTCCTGGTCATCGAGGTCGGAGCGGACCGTCTTCCAACGCGTCTGCGACCGCTGGGCCACCTTCTCCACGTCCCTCTCCGTGTTCAGGTACAGCGAGAGGAACGGGCCCGGACGGCGCACCAGCTCGGTCAGGTCGGGGGCTTCGACGGCGCCGTGCGGAAGCTGCTCGGAGGTCTCCATGAGGGAATCCTTCCCGTTGCGACCCCAGCGTAACCGCGTGGAGCGCAGCGCGGTTGTGGTGTCGCGCGGACCGCTCCTAGACTCGAAGAGCGGTCGTGAACGGGAACAACGGGAACCAGGTGGCCATCGGGAGCACGCAGTACCTCATC
>JALZDC010000423.1 GCA_030862755.1 Actinomycetota bacterium | reverse complement strand
GAGCGTCGCCTCCTCGACCGCGCGTTTTTCCACACCTGTGACGCCGCTCGGCACACAGACGACGACGCGCGGATGCGCGAACCGGTTGTGGTGGACCTTCTGGATGAAGTGGCGGAGCATCTGCTCGGTCACGTCGAAGTCGGCGATGACGCCGTCCTTGAGCGGGCGGATGGCGGAGATCGTCCCGGGCGTGCGGCCGAGCATGCGCTTGGCCTCGATGCCGACGGCGTGAACCTCGCCTGTGGACTGGTCGATCGCCACGACCGAGGGCTCGGAGAGCACGATCCCGCGGCCCCGCACGTAGACGAGCGTATTCGCCGTCCCGAGGTCGACCGCCATCTCGCGTCCCCCGAACCCACTCAGATATCCCCAGACGCCCATGATGGGCCAGTCTATTGAAGTTTCTCTGCTATCCGAACCCGTAGACCCCGGCGAAGCGGTCAGCGAGCAGGCGCACGAGGAGGGCTGCGGGGAGGCCGACGACGTTGAGGTAGTCGCCCTCCACGCGCTCGACCAGCGCCGCGCCGCGGCCCTGAATGGCATACGCGCCCGCGCGTCCCTCCCACTCTCCGGAGGCGACGTACGAAGCGACGTCGCGCGGAGTCAGAGTCCGAAACGAGACGCGCGTGATCTCGTGCTCGACGACCTCCCACCCGGGAGTGAGAAGGCAAAGACCCGAGACGACGTCGTGGATCCGGCCGCCGAGGGCATCCAGCATCTCCGCCGCCTCTTCGGCGCTCGCCGGTTTGCCGAAGGTGCGGCCCTCCACGACCACGGCGGTGTCGACCCCCAGCACGGGCCGCTCGCCGGATCCCTCCGCGACCGACTGGGCCTTACCACGGGCGTGGTCCCGCACGAGCGAAAGCGGGTCGGCATCCGGCGGGTCGTTCTCCTGATACCGAGGAGTGACGACCTCGAACGGAAGCCCAAGCTGTTCGAGGATAGCCCGCCGCTGCGGCGAGGTCGATGCGAGAAGGAGCGGAGGCGCCGGCGGCGCGCTCACTCCCGCGCGTCCGGAAACCAGAGCGCGATCTCCCGCTGCGCCGACTCCGCCGAGTCCGACCCGTGCACGAGATTGTCGGGCATCGCAAGCGCGAGATCGCCGCGGATCGTGCCCGGTGCGGCATTCACAGGATTGGTGGCTCCGATCGTCGTGCGGACGACCTCGATGGCGGCCTCCCCCTCGAGCACGAGCGCCAGCGTGGGCGCCGAGGTGATGAACTCCACGAGCTCGCCGAAGAAGGGCTTCTCGGCGTGCTCCGAGTAGTGGTTTTTGGCCAGCTCACGATCCACCTGGACGAGCCTCGCTGCCTGCACGGTGAGCCCGCGGCTTTCGAACCGGGAAAGGATCTCCCCCGCCACCCGCCGCTGCATCGCGTCGGGCTTGATCAGGACGAGGGTGCGTTCCGCCATTCCCTCAGCCTCCGCTGCCGCTCGTCCTCACGGCGCTTCGCCCGCCAGAAGATCCAGCAAACGACCCCGAGGGCCGTCCAGACGAGGACGAGCACCGTGATGAGCATGATCGTCATGGCCGTGTCGCCGCCGACGCCACCGCCGGTGTGGCCGAGCAGCACCTCCACGACGGGAAAGCTAGAGGTTCTCGACCGCTCTCGGCGACTCGACCGGCGTCTCGCAATGCGGGCAGATCTGCCAGAGCGGTTCGAGTGGAGCCTTGCAGCGCCGGCACGCTTCCTTCAGCTTCGTCGTGCAGATCGGGCAGGCGAGGAAGGTCGGCTCGACGACCGCCCGACAGACCGGGCAGCGCTCCGCCGTGCCCAGGCTCTCCTCCATCGCCTTGATCTCGAGCTCGCGCTCGCGCACGTCCTCCACGTATTCCGGCGGGCGGAAGAACATGTAGAGGAGCGGCCCGACGAAGGGCGGGAAGATCCCGAGCGCGACTGCCATGGCGAGGAGCCACGGGTCTTCGATCCGCCGGCGCGCATCCTTGTACACCCAGTACGCGGAGGCGGCCCAGAAGACCACGAGGAAGAACAGGAAGACGTTGCGGACGACCAGCCAGATCTCGGAGTCGAAGAAGTCGCGGACCGCGCCGAAGGCTTCGTCGTCTCCGGGGCCGATCGTGGTCGTCTCAGCGAAATACACGGCGCCTCTCACAAGAGA
>JALZDC010000381.1 GCA_030862755.1 Actinomycetota bacterium | reverse complement strand
GAGGGGGAGGGAAGTGGCACCTCCCCCGCAGCCGACGTCCAGCACGCGGCCTCCCTCGGACAGCGCCTGGAGCGCTCGAACGGTGGTCGGCGTGGGACCGCCCGGGGCGCTCGCCCGCGCACCCCTCGCCCGGAAGACCTCGGTCGGGAAGCCGTACGGTGACTCCGGAGCCGCCGCGAGGATCTTGGGTGGGATGGCCCAGCGCTCGAGTTGCTCACGCCATCGCTCGACCGCCGTCACGTCTCTCGCAAGATCTCGTCGCTGTGCTCGCCGAGGAGCGGAGGCGCCCGACGCGTGTCGAGGGTCCGGCCGTCGAACCGGATGGGGTTACGCACGAGGCGGAGGGCGGTCCCCCGCGCCGGGTCGGCCACCGACTCGACGAGACCGGCGCCTTCGGGGGCCGCGAACACCTCGTCCATCGCCCGGATCGGGGCGCAGGGCACGGACGCCGCCTCCAATGCCGCGATCCACTCGCTCGCCGGCTTCGCCGCGAACGCCTCTCCGAGGAGCAGGATCAGCTCATCGCGATGGCGCACGCGTCCCTCGTTCGTCACGAAGCGTTGGTCATCGGCCCAATCGGGGTGCCCCACGACCTCGCACGTCCGCCGGAACAGCCTGTCGTTCCCGGCGGCGAGGATGAACGGGCGATCCGACGTGTGGAACGCCTGGTAGGGGCAGATGTTGGGGTGGGCGGTTCCCATCGGGCCGGTGACGACGCCCCCCAACAGATGATTGGCAGCCTGGTTCACCATCGCGGCCACACTCGCGTCGAACAGCGACACGCTCACGTGGCGTCCACGCCCGGTGCGGTCGCGGTCGTGGAGGGCCGCGAGGATGCCGACCGCGGCCTGGAGTCCGGTGATGACGTCCAGGAGCGCGACGCCGGCCTTCACAGGCTCTCCACCGGGCTCGCCCGTGACGCTCATGAGGCCCGACAAGGCCTGGACCATGATGTCGTAGCCGGGGCGACGTGCCGCTTCCGGCGTTTCGTCGTTGAACGCCGTCAGCGAACACGTGACGAGGCCGGGGGTCGCTCGACGGAGGTCATGGGGGGCGAGCCCGAGTTCGGCCATCAGCCCGGGTCGGAAGTTCTCGATCAGGACATCGGAGCTGGCGGCGAGCCGACGGACGGCGTCGACACCTTCGGGGGTCCTGAGGTCCACCTCTACGGAGCGCTTGTTCCTGTTGAGCGACAGGAAGTAAGCGGCATCGCTCGCCACGAAAGGTGGTCCCCAATGGCGCGTGTCGTCGCCGACACCTGGGCGCTCGACCTTGATCACGTCGGCGCCCAGATCGCCCAGGATCTGGGTCGCGAGCGGACCGGCGAGTACCCTCGAGAGGTCCAAGATGCGACTGCCGGACAAGGGGAGGGGGCCCATGGACCGAGCCTATCGGGCGTAGGTGGATGCGCTTCGGCACAACTGGCGCAATGGGTTGACAATCGTAGAGAATCTGCCCGTGAACGAGCAAAGCCTCGAGCGCGTCAATGCTTTCCTCGCCGCTGTCTCAGACCGGACCGAGAAGGGCGAACTGCTGGAAGCCACGCCAGCCGAACTTGGCAGGGAACTGGGCTTCCCGGATCCATTGTCGATCGCTCGCGCAGTCAGAGCACTTGTCGCGCGCCGCCGACTGGAGCCCGCGGGTGGCTCCTACCGTCTCCTCGACGGAACGCCGGTCGCTGCGGGCGAGCGAGAGACGATCGAGCGCAAGGGAAGGCGCTCCCGGAAGCGGCAGGAGGACAGCGGCCCCGGTCGTCGCGGCGGCCTCGCGTACTCGGACCTGGGCAGGGCCTCTGTGGATCGGCTCGTGGAGCTCGGCCAGGAGGTATCCCTGCTCCGGGCTCAGCTGAAGACCTCCCGTGAAGAGGCCCGCCAGAACCGGGAGATGCGAGCTGAGGCTGAGGGACGCGCGCGGTCGCTCGCCGAACGTGCTCGTGAACTCGAGCACCGCGTCGAGATGGCCGAGTCGAACCTCCGGACGCTGCTCGCGTCCGCGCGCGCGACCGGCATGCATCCGGATCAACGGCTGCCCGACTCCGAGATGGAGGCGATCCTCGGCGTCTTGAAGGGCAACGGTGACCAACCCTCGGAAGAGGAGTCCCCGCCGGCGGAGCTCATAGGGGGCCGGCTCCCGGAGGAGCCTCGTTCGCCGACGGCTCCTGCCGAAGAGGCCTGACCGAACCGCGGCGCAGCCAGGCCTCGTAGCACGCGGCGAGGTGGTCGGGTCCGAGCTCCTCGAGCCCCAGATCCTCGCCGCGGCATCTCTCCTCGATACGGAGCCTCGCCGCCTCCCCCGTCGCGACTACCGGGCACCGGGGATGGAACCGGCAGCCGGGCGGGATCCGTGTGGGGTCGGGAGGCTCGCCCTGCAGGATGGGGCGGTCGATCCCGCCGGCCTCGGGCACGACGTCCAGGAGCGCTTTCGTGTAAGGGTGTTGCGGTCGCAACAACACCTCCTCGGTCGGGCCGATCTCCACGACCCGTCCGAGGTACATCACGGCCACGCGGTCCGCCACGGTCCAGGCGAGTCCCAGGTCGTGCGTCACGATCAGGATCGACAGTCGGAGTTCGTCGCGGAGCTTCAGCAGCAGCTGGAGGATCTCACCACGAACCGAGGCGTCGAGGTTCGACACGGGCTCGTCCGCGACGATCACCTTCGGGTCGAGGACGAGCGCTCCCGCGATCACGACGCGTTGCCGTTGCCCACCCGAGAGCTCATGGGGGAACAGCAGGTAGAAGCGCTCCGGTGGCCGCATGCCGGCCCGTGACAGCGCCCGTGCTACCAGCTCCTCCTCCGACTCTCCATCCGGCCCCTGGTGGATGCGGTGGATCCGAAGCCCCTCGGCCACGCTCTCGTAGATCGTCTGGCGCGGATTGAGCGAGGCCGTCGGGTCCTGAAACACCATCTGGACCTCGCGGCGGTACTCGCGGAGTTTCCTGTCGAGGGGCTTGTCGCGGAACCTGATCTGGCCCTCGTTCGGCCTGATCAGTCCCATGATCGCGCGCGCCAAGGTCGTCTTCCCACAGCCGGACTCCCCCGCGAGGGCGAGGACCTCCCCCTCGTGCAAGGTCAGGTCGACGCCGTCGACGGCGGTCGCCACCAGCCGTTCGCCCTTCCGGAACCCTCGGAGGAGCGACGTGCGTCCGGCGAAGCTGACGTGGAGCCCCCGGACGTCGATGATCGGCTGACCGAGGACCCTCTCTCGAGTCGCGAGCGTGACGTGGCTCACGTCGACGCCTCCGACAGCGACGGGGCGCCAGAGACGTGGATGCAGGCGGCGCGACTCCCCTCGCCGGCAGCCCAGAGGTCGACGTCGATCGTCGGGCAGGCGTCCACGGCGACCGGACATCGTGGATGGAAAGGGCAGCCGGACGGGATGTGCTGGGGGTCCGGGGGGTCGCCCCCCAGACCGGACGGCTTCCCGCGGAAGCGCGTGTCGCCGATCTCCGGGAAGGCCCCCGCGAGCGCCGTCGTGTACGGGTGCGCCGGACCGTGGAAGACGTGCTGGGCGGACCCCTCCTCGACGATCTTGCCCGCGTACATGATCGCGATCCGATCGGACACCTCGGTCAGGACGGAGAGGTCATGGGTGATGAAGAGCATCGCGAGGCCCAGCTCCCGTTGTAGGGCTTTCAGAAGCTGAAGTACCTGAGCCTGCACCATCACGTCCAGCGCGGTGGTCGGCTCGTCGGCGATCACGAGCGATGGGTTGCAGGCGAGCGCCATCGCGATCATCACCCGCTGCTTCTGACCTCCCGAGAGCTCGTGCGGATAGTCGCCGATCCGTCGGGCCGGGAGGCCGACCTCTTCGAGGAGCTCCGCCGTCCGAACCCGCGCCTCCCGTTCTCCGGCCAGCTTGTGCACGACGATCGCCTCGACGATCTGATCTCCGATCCGTCGCACCGGATTGAGAGCGTGCAGTGCGCCCTGGAAGATGATCGATGCTCCGGTCCAGCGGACGGCTCGCAACTGGCCGGGCTTCAGCGCCAGGACGTCCTTCCCGTCGAGCAGGATCTCGCCCTCGATCCTCGTCCTGGCGGAGTGAAGCCGCAGGATCGCGCCGGCGATCGTCGACTTACCACAGCCCGATTCACCTGCGAGTCCGAGGACCTGGCCACGGTCGATGTCCAGGTCGACGCCGCGCACGGCGGGGACGTCACCGCCTTTGGTCCGGTACGTGACGTGCAGGTCACTCACGGAAAGGACGCTCATGCCGTCATCGCTCCCGGATCCTCGGGTTCAGGACCTCGTCCAGGGCGTAGCCGCACATCGTGAAGGCGAGGGTGACCAGGCAGATGCACACGCCCGGCGGGATCAGCCACCACCAGTGACCCGCCGAGAGGGCGCCGGCGTCGAATGCGTCGAAGATCACGGTCCCCCACGAGACGCTGAGCGGGTCCCCGAGGCCGAGCAGGGCGAGGGTGGTCTCGGCGAGGATCGACAGCGCGACGGTCAGCACGGTGTTCGCGAAGATCACGGGCATGACGTTCGGCAGGATGTGCCGGCTGACCAGATGCCAGTTGCTCGAGCCCAGGGCGCGCGCCCGTTCGACGTACGGCCGCTCTTTGACAGAGAGGGTGTCGGCTCGTACGAGCCGGGCTGTGCCGGCCCACGACGTCAACCCGATGACGAGGATCGTGTTGAAGAGTGATCGCCCGAGGATCGACGCCAGGACGATCGCGAGCGGGATCCAGGGGATCACGAGGAACCAATTCGTGAATGCGTTCATCACGGTGTCAACCCGGCCGCCGTAGTAGCCGCCTGCGATCCCCACCGCGGTTCCCACGACCATCGTCATCACCGTTGCCGCGAAGCCGACCAGCAGGGAGACCCGAGACCCGTAGATCACCAGGTCCAGCACGGATCTGCCGAAGTCATCGGTACCGAGCGGAAACTCCGAAGAGGGAGGCTGGAAGGTGTCCCCTGGAGCTGTAGCCGGCCGCAGATCATCCGAAGAGACCATGAACGGCGCCGCGAGGGCTACGATCAGGAACACCCCGAGCAGCACGAGCCCGGCCATCCCCATCCTGTTCTTGCTGTAGACGCGCCAGAAGCCCGTTATCGCTCTTCGACGACGAGCCCAGCGGATCTTCTTCGGATCGCGCGGGGGAGGTGGCGGAGGTGCCTCTGTACCGACCGTGAATCCCGAAGGCTGACGAGGGGTCTCGATCGTGCTCATGCTTCCTTCACCCTCGGATCGAGGTAGCCGTACAGGATGTCCGCGAGCAGGTTGAACAGGATCACCGTGGCGCTCGAGAGGAGGAACACGGCCTGGATCACCGGGTAGTCGTTCCGGTCGATCGCCTGGTACGTGAGCTGACCGAGACCCGGATACGAGAACACCTGCTCTATCAAAACGGCTCCCCCGAGGATGAAGCCCACGCTGTAGAAGGCCAGCGTGAACGTGGGAAGGAGGGCGTTCGGGACCGCGTGCTTCCGACGGATGTCCTTGTCGCGGACCCCCTTCGCCCGCGCGGTCTGCACGAAGTCCTCACCCATCACCTCGAGGAGGGAGGACCTCATGATGATCGCGAACTCCCCGATGTAGCCGAGCGTGAGGGTGAGACAGGGCAACACGAGGTGCTTCGCCACGTCGAGCATGTGCGCCACCCCGGTGAGCTGATCGCTCGACTCGATCCCTCCCGCAGGGAACCAGCCCAACGCGCCGGCGAACGTGATCAGGAGGATCATCCCGAGCCAGCCCTCCGGCATCGAGTAGAGCGTCAGTGAGCCGAGGAGAGAGCTCGTGTCGAACGCGCTTCCCCGTCGCCAGGCGCCCTTGATGCCGATCATGACTCCGAGCACCGTCGACAGGATCGTGGCCGTCCCGACGAGGAGGACCGTGGGCCAGACCTTCTCCGTGACCGAATCGATGACCGGTCGCCCGGAGATGAACGAATAACCGAACTCTCCTCTCAGAGAGTCGCCCAGGTAGTTCACGAACTGCTGCGGGAGCGGATCGTCGATCCCGAACTCCTCCCGGAGCGCCTCCTGCTCCTGGGGGTCGAGGTGGAGACTGCTCCTCGTCAGGAGCTTGACGGGATCGCCGACCGCCCGGAACAGGATGAAGTTGAAGGCCAGGACGAAGAGCAGGGTGCCCACCGCGTGCAGCACCTTCCGGAGCAGGTAACGACGCGACCGCACCCCGGGGCCCCCGGAGAGCCCCTCGAGCCCCTTAGGCCTCGTCCTCCTCGCTCCGTCTGCGCCCGATCAGCACGAAGGCAACGACGGCGATGGCGGCGATCGCCCCGATGCCGATCAGCAGCCCCGTGGACATGCCGCCTCCGTCGGCCGCCGCGCCCTCGGCGACGACCGGCTTGAGGTTCATGTAGGAGTCGACCCGCCACGCGAAGAGCAGCCCCCCACCATCGGACGGTGTCGGCACGTAGCCCTCGAAGGCATCGGTTCGGTAGGCCGAGATCGTCTGCGGGTATGCGAGGACGACCTCCGGAACCTCCTCGTAATGGATCCGCTGGAACTCCTGGACGATCTGCTGACGCTCCTCGCGATCGAAGGTCTGCTTCTGCTCCACGTAGAGCCGGTCGAGCTCGGGGTTCGAGTAGCAACCGTCGCTCCAGCCGAGGCATTGTGAGCTGATGTACACGGACATGTTGAAATCCGGGTCGGGGTCGCCGCCCCATCCCCAGATGTATGCATCGAACGTCCCGTTCTCCCACTCCTCGTAGGCCTTGCTCTCGCTGACGACCCGCACGTCGAACTGGATCCCGATCTCCTCCATCCAGCCCGCGATCAGCTCGCCGGATCGGGCGGAGCCGACGGAGTTGCTGATACTGACGATGTCCAGCACCAGCGGCTCGCCGCTTTTCGGATCGATCCGGACGCCCTCGGCCGTGCGCTCGGTATAGCCGGCTTCATCCAGGATACGGTTCGCCTCGTCGAGATCGAACGTGTATTCCTCTTCGGTCGGGATGTCGAGATGCCAGTAGACCTTGTCGGGAGAGATGAAGGTGTCGCCCGGTTCCGCGAAGCCCTGGAACACCGTGTCGACGAGCGCCTGCTTGTCGATGGCATGGGCGATCGCGAGACGCACGTCGCGATCGTGTAGGGCGGGGTGGTTCGTCTCATCCGTCGCGGGCGGGGTCCCGTAGACCTTCGGATGAGCTTCCGCTTGGCCGCCGAAGTTGAAGGCGAGATTCGTGTGGTAGTTAGGCGCCTGGACGTTGAGCTGGAAGTTCTCGTCACCTTCCAGGCTCTGGGCAAGGGTCGGTGGCAAGTCGTAGGCGTAGTCGAGCTCGCCGGATTTGAGCGCCTGGACCATCGCCTCGTGGTTCCCGTACATGTGGAAGACGACCTCGTCGATCGTGGGGGTCCCGAAGAAGTGGTTCTCGACCGCCTCCATCCGCCAGAACTCGCCGGGTTTCCACTCCGTGAGCTGGAACGGCCCCGATCCGACGAGTGGAATCTGCTCGAACGATCTGATCTCTTTTGCGGGCTTCCCATCGAGCTCAGACCAGACATGCTCGGGCAGGATCGGAATGTACGGGGGAACGGTGGGCGCGAAGGTGGGCTGCTCGGACTTCCACACGAGCGTGTAGTCATCCGGTGTCTCAAATGTGGGGTTGTACGGGAGGTAGTCGGAAAACGTGGTGAGCTCGTTGTCGAGGATGAAACGGTACGTGAATGCGATGTCGTCGGCCGTCAGCTGCTCGCCGTCGTGCCACGTGACATCGTCACGGATCGAACACGTCCAGGTCATAGAGTCCGGGCTCGCTTCACAAGGCTCGGTCGCGAGCTCCGGCACGGGCGTGAGGTCCTCGGCACCGAACCCCAACAGCATGTTGTAATTCATGAGCATCATCTCGTAGTCGGACGTGCAGCAGGCCTTGAAGACGTTCACTGAGACGATGTCCTCGATAGACCCCACGTGGAGCGTCAGCTTCTCCTCCTCGCCGACCGCATCGGACTGTCCGATCGCCGATCCGGCCATCCCGAGCACGATCGTGACGGCCACGCCGATCGCGAGCGAAGCTCCTCGCAGTCCCCTCATCGCCTGCCCCCTTCTACGAACATCCGTCCTCCTGGTACGCAGCCGTTCTCGTTCCGGCTCGGACGTTGCCCGGCGACGAGCGTCCTGATGGCAACCCCCGTCGCCCCGCGCTGCCGGACCGGTGTTGAACCTTCGGTCAGTCGCGAGGTCTGTATAACACCGAGGGCGCGATGACGCCAGGTAGGTGCCGCCTCTTGCGGGACAGCACCGATCCGTTGAGGCGAGTGTGTTCCCTTCGAGGGAGGCACTTCCGCTTGTTCTAGATCGGTGCATTCTGCTTAGCTCCTAGGCGATGCGGGTTCTCTTCGCCGACGCCATCGACCCTTCCTCCCTCGAAGCGCTGATGGAGCGCGGCCACGAGTGCGTCTCGGACCCGAAGCTCTCGGCCGATGATCTCGCGGGCCGGATCCCGGGCTTCGAGGCGCTCGTCGTGAGGAGCACGAAGGTGACAGCCGCCACGATCGAGGCGGCGGAGGCCCTCGAGCTGATCGTGCGTGCGGGGGCGGGCACGAACACGATCGACGTGGACGCGGCCTCCGAGGTCGGGATCTACGTGACGAACGTGCCCGGCCGCAACGCGATCGCGGTGGCGGAGCTCACCATGGGGCTGCTCCTGGCGATCGACCGGCGGATCGCGGACAACGTGGCGGATCTTCGGACCGGGTCGTGGAACAAGACCGCCTACTCCAAGGCCGACGGGCTGTTCGGGAAGGTGATCGGCATCGTCGGGCTCGGCGAGATCGGGCTCGCCGTCGCGGATCGAGCGGCCGCGTTCCGACTCCAGGTGAGGGCGATCCGCAAGGATCGGGACGACGAGACCGAGGACCGCATCAGGGCGCTCGGTATCGAGCTCGTCGACTCGCTCGAGGACCTGGTGACGACATCCGACATCGTCTCCATCCACGTGCCCGCCACGGTAGAGACGGAGTCGATGTTCGACGCCGGGCTGCTCGGCCGGATGAGAGAGGGGGCGATCCTCCTGAACACGTCTCGAGGAGACATCGTGGACGAGGCGGCGCTCCTGGATGCGGTCGAGACCGGGGGGATCCGCGCAGGGCTCGACGTGTATCCCGATGAGCCGGGCTCCGGTGCGACTGGATGGTCCTCGAGGCTGGCCCAGCATCCCAACGTCGTCGGGACGCACCACATCGGCGCGTCCACGGCTCAGGCGCAGAAGGCCGTGGCCGACGGCGTCGTCGAGATCATCGATGCGTTCGTCCGCGGCGAGATCCTCAACTGCGTGAACCTCGCGCCCACGCGGCTCGGGAACCATACCCTCCACGTCCGCCACTTCGACCGCGTCGGCGTCCTGGCGGGGGTGTTCGACATCTTGCGACGTCGAGACCTGAACGTCGAACAGATGGAGAATCGCGTCTTCGAGGGACGCAACGCTGCGGTCGCGACGATCGACGTCGTCGGCGACGTGGGCCCTGATCTGATCGCCGCCATCGAGGGCCTCGACGACGTGATCCACGTCTCGGCCGTGCCGACGGAGCGAGGCGGATCGTGAGGGTCCACAACTTCTGCGCCGGCCCGTGCACCCTGCCGCTCGCCGTGCTCGAGGAGGTACGGTCCGAGCTGTTGGACTTCCGCGGCTCGGGTATGTCGGTAATCGAGATGAGCCATCGAAGCCCTGAGTACGAAGCGGTCCACGAGGAGACGCTCGCCCAGTTCCGCGAGACCTACGCGGTGCCCGAGGACTTCTCGATCCTTTTCCTGCAGGGGGGTGCGACGTTGCAGTTCGCGATCGTGCCGATGAACCTGCTCCGCGAAGGCGAGCGGACAGGTTA
>JALZDC010000372.1 GCA_030862755.1 Actinomycetota bacterium | reverse complement strand
GAGGCCATGGAGGGATCCGTGGACCTCGACACCGCGCTCGGCGGCGCGATCGACATCGCGCTGGGCCGGGCGGGACACCGACCATGACCATAGACAAGAACCGACACATCACGATCTCCGACCAGGACCCCGGCCTGCCCTACTCCAAGGGTCTGATGGCCTCGCAGGTCATGGTCACTGGGCTCTCCGCCTATCGCGCGTACGAGGTCGCGGAGACGATCGAGGTCCGCCTGCTGGACGAGGGCCGTTCCTCGATCAACAGCGGGGAGCTCTCGCGCGTTGCCCTGGACATCATCCGCGAGCTCGCGGGCGATCGGTACGCGACGAACTTCGCTCGCTGGCAGGACGTCGAGCGCCTGGATGCCCCGCTCGTGATCCTGATCGGCGGAGCGGTCGGCGTGGGGAAGTCGACGATCGCGACGCATCTCGCCCACCGCCTCGGGATCGTGCGCGTGGCCGCGACCGACGGTTCGATCCGGGAGGTGATGCGCGCGATGCTCTCTCCGGAGTTGATGCCCTCGCTCCATGTGTCGTCCTTCCAGACGGATCGAGCCGTGCGGGAGCCCACCCGCCGTTCGGACGCGCTCGTCGCCGGATTCAGGGAGCAGACCCAGGCGGTCTCGGTCGGGATCGACGCGATGATCAACCGGTCGGCGACCGAAGGGACGAGCATCGTGATCGAGGGGGTCCACGTGGTCCCCGGGTTCTTCGACCTGGAGGCGCACGGCGACAGGATCGTACCGGTCCCCTTGATCCTCGAGGTGGAGGACGAGGAGCGGCACCTGAACCACTTCGCGATCCGCGAGACGGGCGTCCGTCCCGCCGAACGCTACGCGGCCAACTTCGAGAACATCAGGAAGCTCCAGCGCTACATCAAGAGCCAGGCGCTTTCGCATGGCGTACCGATCGTTCCGAATCACAGCTTCGATCAATCGATATCCGCGGTGCTGGACCTCGTGATGGAACGCGCGACGGCGCGGGCGGCACAACACGCGGAGCAGCTAGGGCGACAGGGGAGGACGGCGTGAGACTGTTCTTGGACACCGCCAGCATCGAGGAGATCCGCGAGATCAATCGGTGGGGCGTGCTCTCCGGCGTCACGACGAACCCGTCGCTGGTCCAGAAGGAGGGCGGTGACCCCGAAGCCGTCTGGAAGGAGATCCTCGCGGAGGTCGACGGAGACATCTCGCTCGAGACCACCGAACTCGAGGCGGGTGCCATGTTCGAGGAGGGACAGCGGCTCGCGGGCATGGCCCCGAACGCGGTGGTGAAGGTGCCGATGATCCCCGCGGGCCTGGAGGCCGGCAAGCGCCTGGCCGCCGACGGGATCCGGGTCAACGTGACACTGGTCTTCTCGGCGGCGCAGGCGATCCTGGCCGCCGAGATCGGGGCGTACTGCGTCTCGCCGTTCCTCGGCAGACTGGACGACGTGGGGGCGGACGGGATGAAGCTCCTGCACGACATCTGCGAGATCTATGCGGTGCAGGGGTACGCCTCGAACGTGCTGGCGGCGTCACTCCGTCACCCGATGCACGTGGTGGATGCCGCGCTCGCCGGCGCGGACATCGCCACGATGCCGTACGACGTCTTCACGAAGCTCGTGAAGCACCCACTGACCGACTCCGGTCTGGAGCGATTCCTCGCCGACTGGCGGAAGCTAGGGCGCACAGACCTAGACAGAGACGAACAGCCCTAGCGAGAAAGAGAGGCAGGGCACAGATGGACACCATGGATCGCGGCACGTTGGAGGGGAAGCTCCTCCCGGAGCTGCAGCAGATCGCGCAGACGATGGGCATCGAAGGAACCCAACGCTTGCGCAAAGCCGGATTGATCGACGCGATCGTCGAGGCCTCGTCGAACGGCGAGCGACCGGGGAGCGGGGAAGCCACGGCGTCCTCGTCCCGAGATGCGGTGGTCGCGACGGGCGGCGTCGCGACCGCCGGGCCCCGATCGGAGGGCGCAGCGGAAGAGACCGCGGCCGAAGGCTCGTCGCCCGAAGCGCCGACCGGAGAGCGTGGGCCGTCGGACGACCGACCCTCGAGCGACGGGCACTCGTTCGATCGGACCTCCGAGGATCGGCGTCCGGGCGAGGGTCGCCGTCCCGATGAACGCCAGGGCGGTCCCCGAGACTCGCGTCCCCAGGACCGCGCAGACCGGGGCGACCGGAACGACCCCCGGAACCGACGGCGCCGACCCACACGCGAGGAGCGGCGGCAGCAGCGAGAAGAGCGCCGGGAGCGCGAGGAGCAGGAGCGCGTCGAGGCGCTCAAGACCGCTCCGTCCGCATCCGGCATCCTCGACCTGCTCCCGGACGGCTACGGGTTCATGCGCACATCCGGCTACCTGCCCGGTCCGGACGACATCTACGTTTCGATGTCTCAGGTGCGCAAGCACCAGCTCCGCAAGGGAGACGTCGTCACGGGCAAGGTGCGTCAGCCCAAGGACAGCGAGAAGTACTGGGCGCTCCTCGAGGTCGAGAAGGTCAACGACGTCGACATCGATGACGTGAAGGAGCGGAAGAACTTCGACAAGCTCACCCCGTTGTTCCCCGACGAGCGGTTCCGGCTCGAATCCGGCCCGACGTCCGTGACAGAGCGGATCATCGACATGATCGCGCCGATCGGGAAGGGCCAGCGAGGGATGGTCGTGTCGCCGCCGAAGGCCGGGAAGACGACCATCCTGAAGCAGATCGCGAACGGGATCATCAACTCGAGCCCGGACACGCACGTGATCGTCCTGCTCGTCGACGAGCGGCCTGAGGAGGTCACGGACTGGCAGCGGACAGTTGAGGCCGCCGAGGTCGTGTATTCGACCTTCGACAAGCCCACCGACCAGCACATCCAGGTGACGGAGCTCGTCCTGGAACGGGCTCGGCGCCTCGCCGAATCCGGCAGGGACGTCGCGATCCTCCTCGACTCGATCACCCGCCTGGCGCGCGCCTACAACCTGGCGGCGCCATCCTCGGGCAAGATCCTGTCGGGCGGCATCGACTCGGGCGCCCTGTACCCGCCGCGGCGGTTCTTCGGCGCGGCGCGGAACATCGAGGAGGGCGGTTCCCTCACGATCATCGCGAGCACCCTGGTCGAGACGGGTTCCCGCATGGACGACGGGATCTTCGAGGAGTTCAAGGGCACCGGGAACATGGAGCTGCGTCTCGATCGTTCGCTGTCCGAGAAGCGACTGTTCCCGGCGATCAACGTGGACGCTTCGGGAACCCGCAAGGAAGAGCTGCTGATGCCCGCGGAGGAGCTGGCGTTGGTCATCAAGCTCCGGCGGGTGCTCCACGCGCTCGACGTGGGCGCGGCGCTCGAGCTGCTGGTCGACAAGGTCAGGGCGACCAAGTCCAACGAGCAGTTCCTGAAGGAGATCGCGAAGGCTCCGTCCGGGGGTTGAGCCGAGGTCGACGACCTCGGCTACCCTGGATGGGCGAGTGAGGAGACGAAGATGAAACAAGGTATCCACCCCGAATACCAGATCGCCAGCGTGCACTGCTCGTGCGGCAATACGTTCCAGACCCGTTCCACGGTGAGCGAGATCCGCGCGGAGCTCTGCTCGAACTGCCACCCCTTCTATACGGGCAAGCAGAAGTTCGTGGACGCGGGCGGCCGCGTCGAGCGGTTCCAGCGCAGGTACGCGAAGACGCAGGCGGCTCAGCAGGCGCAGCAGGGCTAGCCGACCCGTGGAGGAGGCAGTAGCCCCCAAAGCGGCCTCGCCGCGTACGCATCTCTACGGGGGCCAGGCCGTCGTCGAGGGCGTGATGATGCGCGGCGCGGGCTTCTGGGCGATCGCAGTCCGCCGGCCGGATACCACGGTCCACGTGGAGTCCCACGAGATCCACTCGGTCGTGCTGCGCTTCCCGCTCCTGGGGAAGCCGTTCTTCCGAGGCATCATCGTGCTCGGTCAGTCGCTCGCGATCGGCATGCGCGCGTTGATGATCTCGGCCAACCAGTCTCTTGAAGAGGAGGAACGGCTCACCCCACGGCAGGTCATCCTGTCGATCGTCCTGGCGCTGGCCCTGTTCATCGGGATCTTCATCATCGGCCCCACCACGCTCTTCGCGTGGTTCGAGAACCGCACGGGAAGCGGGGGGGTCCTCACGCTGATAGGTGAGGGCGTGTTCCGCGTGGCGCTCTTCGTCGCCTATCTGTGGTTGATCGGAAGGACCAAGGACATCCACCGGGTGTTCGAGTACCACGGCGCAGAGCACAAGACGATCGCCGCTTTCGAGCACGGCGAGGAGTTGCAGCCCGAGCGGATCGATCGGTACCCGAAGGAGCACGTCCGCTGCGGCACGAACTTCCTGATCATCGTCATGATCATCACGATCTTCGTGTTCACGCTCTTCGGGACGCCGGCCCTCGTGTGGCGGATCGTCTCCCGGGTGATCGCGATCCCCATCATCGCCGCCCTTTCCTACGAGGCGTTGCGGTTCGGCGCCAAGCATCCGGAGTCGCTCCTGATGCGGAGCCTGATGAAACCCGGGATCTGGCTGCAGAGGATCACGACGCAACCGCCGGACCACGCCCAGATCGAGATCGCCATCACGTCGTTCCGGGAGCTGCTTCGCCGCGAGGCGGAAGCGACCGCTCCCGAGCGGTAGCCGGCTTCAGGCTCTTCGTGGAGGTCGTTGCATCGGCCGTTCCTTGCGCGAAGATGATGCGGTCCCCACGACTCGGGAGGTTTCCCCATGCCGACCAGCGACCTAGACATGCCGCTGCTGCCGAGCGCGGAGCAGATCCGCCGACGAGAATTCGCGACGGTTCGTCGCGGCTACGACCCGCAGCAGGTGCGCACGTATCTCGCCTCGATCGCGAAGCAGGTCGGGACGCTGGAGCGAGAGCTGAGTCAGCTGCGTCTCGAGGTGGGTTCGGCTGCTGCCCGGGGCGAGGAGATGACCGACCCGGGCACGACGTCTCGACCCACGCCAGCCGAGGACCCGTACGACGCCTTGTCGAAGCGCTTCGCCGCGCTGATCGAGATGGCGGATCAGGAGGCCGAGAGGATCCTGGAGAACGCACGATCCGAAGCGGCTCAGGCCCTCGATCAAGCCACGAGCGAGGCCGATCGGATCAGGGTCGATGCGCAGGCGCACGCCGAGGAAGCTCGGCAGGAGGGCGCGGACCTCCTGGAACGAGCCAAGACGGAATCGGATCGAGTGCTTTCCGGTCTGGCCGAGCGGCGACGCGGCCTCGTCACGCAGCTCGAGGAGATGCGCAGCAAGCTCGTGAGGGTGGCGGAGGACCTCACCGTCCCGATCGAGGAGGCTGCGCGAGCTGACGCGGTAGACGCCGACCTCGCCGACACGAGCGACGGCGCCGAAGAGGTCGACGACGAGGGCGAAGCGACCGTCGACCCTCGGTACGAAGATCTCTGGGTGAACGAGGAAGAGTCGCTCGAGATCCCCGATCTCGCGGCGATCGACTTGGACCTGGAAGAACGCGAGGAGTAGCGACCGTCCCAGGCGCACGGACGGCGCCTGGGAGAATCATCGGCGTCATGGACGTCGAGGATCGCCTTAACGAGATCGAGGCACGTTTCGAGCAGATCCAAGCCGAGATGTCTTCGCTCGAAGCCGCCACCGATCACGATCGGATGCGCACGCTCGGCCAGCTCTTCGCCGAGCTCGAGCAGATCGTCCGGCCGTACCGTGAATACCGGCGGGCGGCGGCCGATGCGGCGGAGGCGCGCGAGCTCGCCGCCGCGGAGCCCGACATCGAGATGGCGCAGGCCTTCGAAGAGGAGGCCCGAATCGCCTCGGAGAGAGCCGAGGCCCTCCGCGGCCGACTCGAGAAGCTGCTCGTACCCAAGGACCCGAACGAAGGCAAGGACCTCATCCTCGAGATCCGGGCGGGGGCGGGCGGTCAGGAGGCCGCCCTGTGGGCGGGAGACCTCCTCGAGATGTACCAACGCCTGGCGGACCGCCGGAAGTGGAAGACCGACGTGCTGGCATCGGCGCCGGCGGAGATCGGCGGCTTCAAGGAGGTCGTGCTGGGGGTCCGCGGACGCGACGCGTACGGCCGGCTGAAGCACGAGTCGGGCGTTCACCGCGTACAGCGCGTTCCGGCGACCGAGTCGCAGGGACGGATCCACACCTCGACCGCGACCGTCGCCGTGATGCCGGAGGCCGAAGAGGTCGAGGTCGACCTCCGTCCCGAGGACCTCGAGATCGATGTGTACCGCTCGAGCGGACCTGGCGGGCAGTCCGTGAACACGACGGACTCCGCCGTGCGCATCACGCA
>JALZDC010000347.1 GCA_030862755.1 Actinomycetota bacterium | reverse complement strand
CCGCGACATCGAGGATCGCGGTCTTCCACCCCTCCCCCCAAGCGGTCCTCAGGAGCTTCACGATGGCATCGACCTCGGCGAGGTCGTCGCTTGCACCGGGGCGGCTGAAATCCTGCGGAAGCAAGCTGACCTTGTCCCCCGGGAACAGCACCTTGCCGAGGAGGGCGAAGCGCACGGCCTCGGGATTGATCGGGACCGCGCCTTGAGGGATCCCGGTCAGGGTGACGCGTGCGGCGGGCAGGACGGCACCCTTCCGGACCTCGACGACCTCGCCGCCACCGACACCTGCGTTCATGCAGGTGATGTCGTCCATGAGGATCGTGCCTTGATCGACGCCCGGAGGCGCGGCCGCCGCCAGCGCACCCGTGGTCTTCTTGCCGCGAAGCTCGAGTGCGTCCCACGCCCCCACTCCGAGCGCGTCGAGGAGGAGGGGGTTCAACCGCACCACCCCACGGCGCGCATCGGTCTGAGAGGCATTCAGTGTGACCCTCATCTTGAGAGAAGAGGGATCCGGTCTCATCTCGTAAGAGCTTCCGCGAGGTAACGCAGATGATCTGGGTATCTGTAGAGAAGCCCTCCGTGCTTGCCGTCGAAGAGATCGAGCGTGTGGTCTATCCCATGCTGCTCGAGCGCCGCCGAGAGCGCCGAAGCTCCGAGATCCAGGTTGTACTCGTCGGATCGACCCGCCTCGATGCGGACCAGCTTGAGCGACCGGAGGGCGCCCACGTAACGAGGCACCATCCGAACCGGATCGTGATCGAGCCACAGATCCCAGACCTCCGGGATCAACCGTCCGTTGACGTCGTAGGGCACCTGCGCGCGCCCGGGGGCCGAAGGGTCGGGTGAATAGGCGAGACCCATGGACCAGTCGTTCATGAGCGACGCCATCGTGTCCCAGTCGAAGGGATCACTCTCGGCGAAGGCCTCCAGGAAGCGGTCCCAGGAGCCGTCGTAACGATCGCGCAGAGTACGCGCCGACTTGGGGAAATCGGGGAGGTAACAGACCTCGAAGAGGGCATCTCCGGCGCTGGATACGAAGCCGCCGAAGACGTCGGGCCGCTGCATGGAGACGACCATCGCGCCGTACCCACCGCTGGAATGGCCCGTGATCCCTCTCGATCCCGGGTGGGTAAGGGTTTCGTAGCGGTCGTCGACGAAAGGGACGATCTCGTCACACAGGTAGTCCATGTAGCGGCCGTTGCCGGCCGAGTTGAGGAACTGAGCGCCGCCGAAGCGGGTCCACGCGTCGACGAACACGACGACGGCGGGAGGGCAACCACGGGCGGAGAAGAGATCGTCGACCCGCTCGATCATCGTGCGACGGAAGGCGGGCCGGTTGCCCCACATGTCGAGCTGGCCGGTCAGGCCTTGGATCACATAGACCGACGGGAGGGATCCGTCGGCGGCCGCGGGGACGTACACGTACAAGGGACGTCGAGCCGGGTCGCCGAGGGGATTGTCCGCCAGCAGCTCGGAAGCGACCGTTAGACGATCGAAGCTGCCCTCGAGATCTCCCTCCCACGGGGGCCCGGGTGGACCGTCGACGATTCGCAGGGTCAAGGGGGAGACCTCAGACGCCGCGAAGCTCCGCCACGGTGTCCCCTACCTCGGTGGGATTGGTCGCCACGCGTATACCCGCCGCCTCGAGCGCGTCCTTCTTCGCCTGCGCCGTCCCCTTGGAGCCGGACACGATCGCCCCCGCATGGCCCATGCGTTTGCCCGGGGGTGCCGTGAAGCCGGCGATGTATGCCACGACCGGCTTGGACATGTTTGCCTCGACCCAAGCAGCCGCGCGTTCTTCCGCATCGCCGCCGATCTCCCCGACCAGGACCACCATCTCGGTCTCGGGGTCGTTTTCGAAGTGCCCGAGGATGTCGATGAAGTCCGATCCGGGGATCGGATCACCCCCGATCCCGACGCAGGTCGACTGCCCGATGCCCCGCTGCGTCAACTCGTGGACGATCTGATAGGTCAACGTGCCCGAGCGACAGACGAGCCCCACGGGTCCGGGTTTGCACACCTCTCCCGGCGTTATCCCGACATTGGCCTTGCCGGGCGAGATGACGCCGGGACAGTTGGGGCCGACGAGGGTCACGCGTCGAGAACCGGCACGGAGGTAGGGCACCGTGCGCGCCATATCCATGGTCGGGATGCCTTCGGTGATGGCCACGATCACGTCGATCCCGGCCTCGTACGACTCGAGGATCGCGTCGGCCGCGAATCGCGGCGGCACGAAGACCATCGACGTATTGGCTTTGGTCTCTGCAACCGCCTCCCGCACGGTGTCGAAGACGGGCACGCCGTCGACGTCGGATCCACCCTTGCCCGGCGTGACCCCGGCCACGAGCTGGGTTCCGTAGTCGCGATTCCTCTTCGCGTGGAACGAGCCCTCCCGCCCGGTGAGACCCTGGAC
>JALZDC010000305.1 GCA_030862755.1 Actinomycetota bacterium | reverse complement strand
GGTGTGCTCAGGGGAGTACACCCGGACGTGCACCTCGGTCGGATCCCAGCCGTTCGCCGGGTCCACGTCGTCGGGACAGGCGCTGGAGGCGCACACGAGGTCCGTCGCCGCTCGGAGGAGCACGTAGTCGCCGGGGCGGGACCACGGCTCGTCGAACACCAGCAGGTTATCGGTCGCGAACATCGTGTTGTAGAAGAAGTTGAGCGCCTGCCAGCCCTTCCTCGGCGCTATCGCGTACGTCTCGAGCTGCCGATTGAAGTTGTCGGTGCAGTTCGTGTGGCCGAAGTACCCGAGGTTCTCGTAGTACCTGGAGGTGCAGGCGAGCAGGAACGAGTCGTGCCGGCCGACGGTGTCGCGGATCACCTCGACCAGGACGTCCATGTCGAGGTCGAAGAACTTCGAGTAGAGCCCCGGCTGCGGGAACGCGTTGCCCATCAGCGTACGGGTGATCGTCGGGTCGAAGCCGCGCTCGACGCCGTCCTCCAGCTTCCGGCGGTGGAACGCCAGGAAGTCCGAGCACTGCTTGCCCTCGACGTCGATGATCTGGATGTACTCCCCGGCCTTGACGTCATAGGACAGGGCCGTGGCACGGTCGACGCGGAAGTCGAGCCGCGGCTCGGCGAGCGGGGGAGGGAGCTCGAGCTCGTCGTGCGCCCGAGGACGCGTCCGACGGACCTCCACGTCGAGGTCGGACGCAGGGATCCCGCCTTCGAGCACCGACGCCCCCTCGGGCGCGGCGATCACGACCACGATCGGACGCTCCGCGACGAACGTCTGGGAGGACCCGGGAGGGGACCACTCCCCGAAGAGCCGGACGGCCATCGCGTCCGAGGGGTTCAGGCCACGACCGGCCAGCGACCCGATCACGTCATCGGCGCCGTTCGCGTCCGACCCGATCAACGACCGGAGGACCGACGCGGGCACATCGGCGCGAGCGCCCAATGCCGCGGCGTCGTCGGAGCCGTTCGCCGCGAGCGCCGTGACCTCCGCGACCTGCCCGCCGTCGCGATCGTGGACCGTGAGCCGGTCGTCGCCCTCGAGCGCCACTACGGTGGCTCCGCCGGGCCGGACCCAGTACCGCTCCAGGAACGGATCCGAGGGGATCAACCCCGGGACGGTGAGGCTCCGGCGTCTGGCTGAGATCGCCACCGACATCAGCCCTTGGCCGCCGGCTCTTTCGACGCCTGCTCGTCGGCCTCCTTGAAGAGCTGCTCGGCCAGCTCGCGCTTGCCCGCGGCATCGAGCTTCTTGACCTCGTTCTCCACGGCTCGCCGGTTGTAGGACTGGTTCCAGTAGTCGAGCGACTCGAAGCCGAGGAGCACCGCCTTGCCGACGAACTGCCGGAGGACCTCGTTGGTCGGGCCCATCACCCACCCTGCCTTGGCGTCCCGGAGGTAGCGCTCGAGCTCCATGTCGCGCTTGTAGCCCGAGCCGCCGCACGCGTGGAGCATCTTGTCGACGACATGGGCGGTGTTCTTCGCGGCCTCGAACTTGATCTGCCAGGCCCAGTGGAGGAAGTTCCCGCGCGCGAGTTCGCCGGGTCCGGGGTTCACGGTGTTGTTCTCGGTCGCCCCGTCCATCGCCTGGGCGACGGCGAGCGTGAACAACCGCGCGGCGTTGGTGTCCATGACGGCCTCGCCGACGTAGTCCTGGATCGTGGGGTAGTCGGCGACTCGCATGCCCACGTCCACGTGTTTCTTGCGGGTCGTGTGACGTTTCGCGATGTCGATCGCGCCCAGGGCGAGCCCGTTCCAGACCGACGCGGAGCCCACCAGGAACCAGGGGTCGACCGATTCGTCGTTGGAGTTGGCGCCGTCGCCCGTCGGGCCCACCAGCTGCTCCACCGGGATCTCCACGTTGTCGATCTCGATCGGTCCGGACTGGTTGCCCCGCAGCCCGAGGGCGTCCCAGAGCGACGGGTGCGCCTGGATGTGCTCCCCGTCGACGACGAAGACGGACAGGTCGTCGTAGCCGGTGAAGTCGGGACTCGTCGTCTGCACGACGTAGAAGTCGGCGAAGCCTCCCGACGTCGTCCACGAGGCCTTCTTGCGGACCTTGAACCCGCCGTTGGAACGCTCCGCGCCGGACGAGATCGGGTACCAGAAGTGGGAGCCGGTCTCGGGGTCGGAGTACGAGAGCGTGCCGATCTTGCCCGAGTTGAGGGGTCGGATGTACTTGTCGATCAGCTCGGGGGTTGCGCGCAGCATGATCGCGTTCACGGCGCCGATGTGCATCACGTAGCACATCGCCGTGGACGCGCAGCCGTAGCGGGCGATCGTCTCGCAGACCATCGAGTAGGCGACGTGGTCCTCGCCCAAGCCCCCGTATTCCTCCGGCACCGTGAGCCCCAGGAACCCGTGGTCCCCGAGGAGCTCCAGGTTGCGTCGCGGGAACATCAGCTCGTCGTCGAAGCGCTTCGCGTTCGCCCTGAGTTCCTTCTCGCAGAGCTCGATCAGGTCCGCGCGGAGCTCCTTCTGCCGGTCGGTGTAGACCCAGTCGGGATCCCAGTCGTACCCGAGTCCCCAGAAGGGCTCCGTCCCCCACATCTTGTCCGTCACGGTTCCCCCTCACGACACGCCCGGTGCGGAGCCATCGTACGGAAGCGCCCGAGCGCGGGCAAATGGCGTGGCGCACGAGTCATTTGCGCGGCGGGATGGCCCCGACTACGGTTTTGCGTGGCCGGAGCCGACGGGGCGACGGGAGACAGAGGAGGGGAGTGGTGGCTGAGGCTGCTGTCGAAGAGCGCCAGCTCTTGAAGGCGCTTCGCTGGTACGACGGGTTCGTCGTCGCGCTCGCGAATCCGGGGTTCCTGATCGCGGCGCTCGGATACACGATCGGTTCGATCGGGGCGCTGGGCTCGATGGTGCTGTGGGGGATCTCGTCCCTCATCGCCGTGTTCCAGAACTGGATCTACGCCGAGACGGCGTTGATGTTCCCCGAGAAGTCGGGCGGGATCGCACTGTACGCGCACGAGGGGTGGCGGCGGTACTTTTCCCTCCTCGGACCGATCGCCACGTTCGGGTACTGGTTCGCGTGGTCCAGCGTGCTGGCGATCTTCGGGGTCACCGTCGGCTTCCTCGTCCAGTCCCAGTGGTTCCCGGGCCAGACCTGGTCCGTGGACCTCGCGATCATCACGCTCGACTTCCCGAAGATGGTGGGCGCATCGCTCGTCGTGCTCGTGTGGGCATTCAACATCTTCGGTGTCCGTCCCGCGGTGTGGTTCGGCT
>JALZDC010000293.1 GCA_030862755.1 Actinomycetota bacterium | reverse complement strand
GGCGCGGGCGCCGGAGCGGGCGCGACCGGGCGGCGCCTAGCGGCGCGGGCGGCGCAGCGTTCCCGGCTTCTGCGCCGTCCCGATGTTGCCGGCCGCGTCGCGGCCGACGACGAAGGCGGTGACGCGCATCGTCCGCGCCCGGCGCAGGAGGCCCAGCACCCGCTTGGACAGGCGCAGCGTGAGCCGCGCCTCCTTGCCGCCGGGGATGACGAAGTTCGTCTTCCCGATCTTGACCTCGCGACGAAGCGCCTTGACCTTCGACTTCGGAGCCGGCTTGCTGAAGACAGTCACGGTCCCGCGGCAGACCTTCTCGCCGGCCGGGCACGACACGATCAGGCTCAGGACGCCGGAGCGCGTGAGCTTCGGGCGCGAGACCTTGATGGACGGTGGGCTCGTGTCGGCACCCGCGCCGGGCAGGACGCCGGGGCCGAAGCCGACGTCGTTGCCGGCTGCGGGACTGCCGCCGCCGCCGCCGCCACTCGTCGCCGGCACGTCGTCGTCGGCGATCCCGCCGATCCCGGTGGCCGTACCGTTCGACGCGGTGATCACGACCCCGAACGCCTCGGCGTTCTCGGCGGCGGTGTCGCCGAGGACCTCGATCGCGATCGCCTGCGAGGTCTCACCGGGCGCGAACGTGACCGTGCCGCTGCTGGCGACGTAGTCGCTGCCCGCCTTAGCGCTGTCGTCGACCGTGGCGAAGCCGACTGTGATCACGCGCGCGCTCGGGTTCGAGAGCGCGACCGGGAACCTGACGGATTGCGTCGCGTTGGTCTCAGTGATCGCGACGTTTCCGATCGAGGCGGTCGGCACGTCGTCGTTGAGGATGGTCCCGGTGGCGGTGAGCGTGCCGGCCGTCGCGTTGGCGAGCGCGCTGAGCGTCAACGTGAGCGTCTCGTCGAACTCGTCGACGTTGTCGGCCGCGAGCGTGACGTAGATCGTCGAGGTTGTGGCGCCCGGCGGGATGGAGAGCGGCGGCGGGCTTGACTTCGCCGTGTAGTCCTGACCGGCCGTCGCGGTTGCGTCCGCGGTCGCGAAGTTGGCGGTGATCGTCTTGCCGCTCGGGCCGGAGAGCGTGACCGGGAAGCCAAGAACCGCTGGGCTCGACCCGGTGCCCTCCTTGATCGACGCGGCTCCGATCGAGATGGTCGGCGGGACGTCGTTCGGGTCGTCGGTGATGGTCACCGGCTTGGTGCTAGCCGGACTCGGGGAGGCGCCCAGCCCCACGGAGAAGGTCTCGTTCTCCTCGTCGAGCGCGTCCGGGCTGGTCGGAATCGTGACCGTCGCCTCGTTGTCGACTGCGTTCTCGAAGGTCGCGGTTCGTGCTCCGCCCGTGTAGTCGCCCGGACTCTTCGCTGTGCCGTCGATGGTCGCAACGACCACCGTCGACGGGTCCAGGACCCCGCGGGTCACAGTCACGGTGACGGCGGAGCCCTCGGCGACCGGCGAGGTCACGGTGAAGTCAAATGCCGCCATCGCCGACCCCGTGCCGGGCCCCGCAAGAGCGCCGGCGACAAGCGTCGACAGGATGAGCGACCTAACGCGTGCAGACATGAACCCCCACCTCCCGGGATCCGTCCCGGTCCGTTCCCCCGATGGCATCGCTCTGGAAGGTAGCGGATGCGCTCTTGTCAGGCGCAGCTAGTTACGCGCCAACTCAGCTCCGGGGGTGGGACTCGAACCCACCGGGGATATTCGGGGTGGGTTGCGACCCCCGATGGTTGCTTGGATTTAGTTGCGCTGAGTTGCCCCCGGCGCGCGCAAATTGGTACCCGAATTGGTACCCGGTTGCGCCGGCAACGACTTCGGGGCGAAGGCGGCCTCGACGACGTCGCGCTCGCCCGGGTTCGGGCAGTAGTCGGCGTAGCGCTGCGTGGTCTGGATGTCGCGGTGGCCCATCCACTCCTGCAGGGTGCGCATCGGCACTCCCTGGGCGGCTAGTGCAGTGCCGTAGCTGGGCGCAGGCTGTGGAACCGGAACGTCGCGTCGAGCCCCGCGGCCCTGAGCGCCGCTCGCAGCCGCTCGTACATGAGCCGCCACCCGAGCGGCTCGCCGGTCACGGGGTGGCCGAACACGAGCGCGTCGGGGTCGGGCTCGACCTGGTCGGGGTGCTGGTCACGGAATATGCGCTCCAGCGCGCCGGCGACCACGTCGGGCATCGGCACGGCGCGCTCCGATCGCCT
>JALZDC010000285.1 GCA_030862755.1 Actinomycetota bacterium | reverse complement strand
ATCCGGTGGCGGCCGGGCACTTCCAAGACGCGGGCGACTCCTACCTGAAGGTGCCCCCGATCCCGCCTGACGCTTCCATCGACGCTATGTCTCGCCGCGAGATCGACAGGCTCGAAAGGACTTTCACCGGGACTGGGGGTGGGGTCTATGAGGCGATCGAAGCGCTGAACAACTCGGACATCCCGTTCTGCTGAGATGGATGAAGAACGACGAGTCAACCCCGCCGCGTCTTGCCTGGCGAAGTTGAGGGTCCCCAAGAGGTCTGAGCACATCGGCGAACCCTCGCGCAGGCCCCCGTGACGTCGCCGGAGTCCCAGCAAGACTGGCAGCAAGGTCCCCTTCGACTCCTCGTCCCGCAAGGGGTGCAGGTGAGGTGGTGGGCGCTGAGGGACTCGAACCCCCGTCCTTCGCCTTGCAAGGGCGAGACGGACCTGCAGGTCAGAGGGCTGAGCAGCGGGAACGTTGTCCCGTGTAGTACCACTCCGTACCCCTGATAGCCGTCAGGTTGTTAGGCAGTTGTATGCGAACAGTCGTTGCCCGCAGACTCGGATCGTACTGGAGCTTCGGCGCCGGAGCGGCGAGCATCGACCACCCACCCCAAAGGACGGATACGTCACCAGATCTGGGAGGGTCGTCGTCGGAACGACCACGCCAGTACGGTGTGAGGCCGATGCCCTTCACCGTCGAACTTCGCGCAGGCGTCGAACGGGACAGCCGGAAGATCCGGTCACTTCCGGTAGTCGAGCTACCGTTGAACGTCATCGAGGAGCGGAGACAGGAGTTCCCGTTGCTCCGCGGAATCGACCCCTACACCGACACGTACTTCAGTTACATGCAGATGCACGACCTCTGGATGGAGCTGGCGGAGCTTGCGCAGCCCTTCGAGGGCGACACCCGAGACACCCTCGAAGGTCTGATTGACATGGCTCAGAAGGGTTCGGAACAGCCCCATCACTACCTCATCTTCATCGGAGACTGATCTTCGGCGTGGGCATCGAGTAGGAGACGGGATGAGGTTCGGACCGGTCGTCCAAGAAGCCATCCGATCCTTGCAGGCCGACAGGGACCTCTGGGAGGGCAGGCGAGGCGATGCATGTGGCCTCCTGCTGGGCAAGGATGAGCCGGTCGGGTACCTCGGCGTGCCAGATGAGTTCAGACCCTTCCTGAGCTGGGGCGTCGACGGTGTGCACGAGGGACTCTGGATTGATGTGCAGCATCAGGGGCACGCGCCCTACGTCGTGATGGTCTCTCCCATGGATACGGACGCCATAAGGGTGGAGGCCAGAGACGTCGACTCGTGGCACGCCCTGCTTCGACTCGGCATCTTCGTGGAGCACCATGGGAACGCCTGGGAGGAGGAGAGGGAGGCCGCGATCGCGCATCGGCGTCGACTCGGACTGCCGTCGATCCCAGTCCAGTACGACATCCCGGACTGAGCGTCGTCCGCTCTCATTCCGACGAGGTGTCCCGACCATGCCTTGGCCCCGTTGAAGGCGTGCATCTCGCCATTGGCCACCTCTTTCCCCGTGGGCGCTGAGGGACTCGAACCCCCGTCCTTCGCCTTGTAAGGGCGACGCTCTTCCAGCTGAGCTAAGCGCCCGCTCTCGCGGTGTGACCGCAGCTCCGGCACACGACCTGCCCCAGCGTGATGGACAGGCGCGTCGAGCCGCAAGCCTCGCACCGGTCCAGGCCGTCGTCCCAGCCCGCGCGAGTGTGCTGACAGTCCGGACAGACCATCACCTGCACACCGCCCGCCACCGCTCGGGCCCACGGTACCCCGCGCTTGTCTGGATCGAAGGTAGGTCGGTGGCAGAGGAAGCAGCCCGGCCGGTCCGGCGGCCTCACGAGCAGCAAGGATACGGCTATCCTCCGCCAGATGCCGGAGCCCGCCGACCTCGTCATCACCGGTGCCGACGTCTACACGATGGACGCGGCGCGACGATGGGCCGGCGCCGTGGCCATCGTGGGTGACCGCATCGCCGCGGCCGGTACGGAGCCCCAGGTCAAGGAACGGTATCCGGACGCGAAGGAGGTCCTGCACCTGCCGGGCCGGATGGTGCTCCCCGCCTTCCAGGACTCCCATCTCCACGCGCCGTTCGCCGGCCGTTACCGGCTGCACGTCTCGCTCCACGATCTGCCGGGTGTCGACGCGTACCGCGACGCGGTCGTTGCCTACGCGCGGACGAACCCGCAGCAGCCCTGGATCTTCGGCGGCGGCTGGCTGATGGCCCACTTCCCCGGCGGGACACCGACCAAGGAGCTCCTCGACGACATCGTGCCCGACCGGCCGGTATTCCTCCTGAACCGCGACGTCCACGGGGCGTGGGTGAACTCGAAGGCGCTCGAGGTCGCGCACGTCACGCGAGAGACCCCCGACCCATGGGACGGGCGGATCGAGCGGGACGCTTCGGGTGAGCCGACCGGCACCCTGCACGAGGGCGCCGCGTACTCGTTCGCGGACTTGCACCTGCCGACGCCTCCGCGGGAGGAATGGGAGCGGGCGATCCTCCTGGCGCAGGAGCACCTACACTCCCTCGGCATCACGGGGTGGCAGGACGCATGGGTGACACCACCGACCGAGGAGGCGTACCGGTCGCTCGCCGAGATCGGCGAACTCACCGCTCGCGTCGTCGGGGCTCTCTGGTGGGATCGGCACCGCGGCCCCGAGCAGGTCGATGAGCTCATTGCCCGCCGGGCTCGAGGCTCGGTCGGGAACTTCCATCCCACGAGCGTGAAGATCATGACCGACGGCGTTCTCGAGAACCACACCGGCGCCATGCTCCGCCCCTACTGCGACGCGGCCGGTCACGAGACCGACGAGACGGGCATCAGCTATCTCGACCACGACCAGCTCGTCGAGGCGGTCACCGCCCTCGACGCGAACGGGTTCCAGGTCCACATGCACGCGATCGGGGACCGTGCCGTCCGGAACGGGCTCGATGCCTGCGAGGCCGCCCGGACCACCAACGGTGTCCGCGATGCCCGCCACCACATCGCCCACCTCCAGGTGATCCACCCCGAGGACGTTCCCCGGTTCCGCGATCTCGGGGTGATCGCGAACTGCCAGCCGTACTGGGCCCAGCACGACCCCCAGATGGACGAGCTCACGATGCCTTTCCTCGGCCCAGAGCGAGCGCCTCTCCAATACCCGTTCGCCTCGCTGCATGTTGCGGGTGCCACCCTGGCGTTCGGCTCGGACTGGTCCGTCTCGACCGCGAACCCGCTCGAGGAGATGGAGGTCGCGATACGCCGGGCCGACCCCTCGGCCCGGGATGCTCAGCCGTTCCTCCCCGAGCAGCGCCTCCCCCTCACCCTCGCGCTCGCCGCCTTCACGCTGGGTTCGGCCCACGTCAACCACGACGACGACGCCAGCTCGATCGAAGTGGGCAAACGGGCCGACCTGGTTGTTCTGGACCGCAACCTCTTCGACGCCTCGGACGGCACCGTGGCCGACGCGCGCGTGGAGCACACGGTCGCGGCCGGCCGGGTCGTGCACTCAGCGAGGTGAGCCTGCGGGAAGCCCTTCGGTTGCGAGAAAGGAGGCAGCTCGTCAAACTCCCGGAAGTCGAAGCGACCGAAGGGGTGCGACGCTGGCGAACGACGACCCGATGGGCAACGAGAAGGGCTCGGTCGAGCTGATCAACGTCACGAAGCGCTTCGCCGACGTCGTGGCGGTCGACGACGTCTCATTGCAGGTCCGGCCGGCCGAGTTCCTGTCGCTGCTCGGTCCTTCGGGATGCGGCAAGACGACCACCCTCCGGATGCTCGCGGGCTTCGAGGAGCCCACCGCCGGGGAGATCTTCATCTCGGGTCGCGACGTGAGGGGGACCCCGCCGCACAAGCGTGACGTCAACACGGTGTTCCAGCACTTCGCCCTGTTCCCGCACATGAGCGTCGCGGAGAACGTGGCCTACGGGCTCCGCCAGAAGAAGGTGGACAAGTCTGAGATCGGTCTGAAGGTGGGAGAGGCGCTCGACATGGTCAAGATGTCGCCGCTGGCCGATCGCAGGCCGAAGCAGCTTTCGGGTGGTCAGCAGCAGCGGGTGGCCGTGGCTCGCGCCCTGGTGAATCGGCCCAGCCTCTTGCTGCTGGACGAGCCGCTGGGATCCCTCGACCGCAAGCTGCGCGAGGAGATGCAGATCGAGCTGAAGCTCCTCCAATCCCAGGTCGGCATCACGTTCATCTTCGTGACCCACGACCAGGGGGAGGCCCTCTCCATGTCCGACCGCATCGCCGTGATGCTGGACGGGCACGTCGAGCAGCTGGCGGACCCCGACACGATCTACGATCATCCGGCGTCGGCCTTCGTCGCCGGGTTCATCGGGCAACAGAACTTCTTCGACGGGACGGCCAAGCAGCAGGGCAGTCTCGTAGAAGGAGATGGATGGACGATCCGCTCGTCGAACTCATCTCCGGATGCGGTCGACGGCCGGCCCGCCCTGGCCGCGATCCGGCCGGAGGCGGTGCAGCTCCACGAGGAGCAGCCGCAGGACCCGGTGAACTCGGTCCGCGGCACGCTGGCCGGCATCTCGCATCTGGGCGACGTGATCCAGTTCGTCGTGCTCACGCCCGGGCAGAAGGAGATCCTCTGTCGCCTGCCGAGACCGAGAGCGCCCAAGCTGGAGGTCGGCGGGGACGTCTGGTGCACGTGGGACGCCGAGCTGGTCCACGTGTTCGACGCCGGGCAGGCGGACGTGGTCCTCGCGGACCCGGCCGGCGGAATGACCGGCACCGAGGGATAGGGGGTAACGGATGACAGATGAGTTCGAGGGCGTGAGGGTCCTGGCCTCGCGCGCGACCGCGGAGCGGATCACCCGGCGGCACTTCCTCGCCGGATCGGCTGTGGCGATGTTCTCGAGCAGCGTGCTGCTCGCGGCGTGCGGCGAGGACGAGCCGGTCGGTCAGGGCGACGGCAGCCCCTCGCCGGGGGGCGAGGTCGAAGACAGGCTGAACTTCTTCCATTGGGCGGAGTACGAC
>JALZDC010000274.1 GCA_030862755.1 Actinomycetota bacterium | reverse complement strand
TCCGACCGCCCGACCCGACACGATCGCAACGGACGAGGACCAGTCGTCCGCTGGCGCGCAATCGGCCCCCACCGCGCTCCTGCATCCGTGAAAAGCAACAGCCACGCTCCCGCTATCGCGTTCCATGCGACTCGGCACTCGCATCGTCCTGCGACGCACTCGCTACCGCGCTGCTCCCTTCGCCTGAACGGAGCGGCGAGAACGTAGAGGCTGACGCCGCGGGTCTCCGCCATCACACCGCTATGCGACACCGAGGAGGCTCTAGCGAAACGGCTGGGGCAGGCGTAGAGTTGGCTCATCGGCCACTCCAATCGGTCGCGGTGATAGGCCATGTGGAAGTTCTGGCGTCGCCAACGGCGCGACGAGGCGTCTTCGGTCCACCCTCCGGGCAGTTACGACGACAAGCTGGCCCGTATCGGGTCGTGGCACGTAGATCGCGACACGGAAAAGCGGACGCGAGAAGATAGGCAGAGCCCGGAAACCGTGATGGAGGGTGAGCGCCTGAAGCCCTGGCTCGGGCCTTAGGCCCCGTCGATCCGCTGGCTCGTTCAAGGATCCAACCACGAAGAGCCGTCAGCGCGGGTTTGTGCAACAGCCTCCATGGAAGGGGAGCGGCCGGCTCGTCGCTGCTCCATTCCACGGATGCAGGAGGTCCACGTGCTCGGATCGCGCGCCGGCGGACGCCTGCAGCGGTGCCGGTTGCGCCGGTCACGAGACAGTACGGGTCAAGTGGACATCCTCGATGCGGGCGCACGCGGGGTCGCGACTCGGCGGCGGGTCGCTTGCCCATGATCTCGTCCTTCCTCGTCGGCCCACGATCGAAGCCGGCCTGGCCCTACCCGCGCCCAGGGCTCTCGACCGGGGCGGTTCAGACACCCGCACGGGTGAACGTCACGTGCGTCACTCCGCTGGGCGAGGAGATGGCCTCGACCTCGTAGTCCTTCTCGACGCCCTCCAGTCCATCCCAGAGGCGTACGCCTCGGCCGAGCAGGATCGGGACCACCACGATGTGCATGTAGTCGACGAGCCCGGCCGCAAGGAACTCGCGGATCACGGTGGCGCCTCCGCCGATGCGAACGTCCTGGCCGCCCGCAGCCTCGCGGGCCGTCTCGAGCGCCTCGGCAGGCGAAGCGTCGATGAAGTGAAACGTCGTGCCGCCCTCCATCTCGATCGACGGGCGCGAGTGATGGGTGAGGACGAAGACCGGTGTGTGGAACGGCGGGTTCGGACCCCACGCGCCCTTCCACTCCGGGTCCTCGTGCCATCCGGGATGGCCGAACTTCCCGGCACCCATGATCTCGGCGCCGATCCCCGGATCGTGCCTCTGGACGAAGGCGTCGTCGACGCCGCCGCTACCGCCGGGCTGCCACCACCGGGTGGCGAACATCCATTCGTGCAGCCGATCCCCGGCGTGACCGAAATGTGCGTCGGCGCTTTGGCCCTCACCGGTGCCGAAGCCGTCGAGTGAGATGGAGAAGTTGTGGACGCGGGCGAGTGACATGGCTGGTGCTCCTTCGGTACTCGGGGGTCAGTTCTCGTAGGTGGTGCGTAAACGGAGGTTGGTCGCGGCATTCGGGTCATCGTCGACCAGGTGCCTGTTTGCTGTTCTCGAGACGGCTGAACGTGAACGACGTCGGATTCCGCGCGGATCGCGGCGGGACCCTAATGCCGAAGGTCGAGCGATGTGACCGCTCGAGCTCAGTCGTAGTAGCGCCGGGCGCTGGAGCCGATGCGCGTCACGTCGGTGCCGTAGACGTGGATCGAGATCGCGGTCTGCTCGGCGGTGTTGTGCACGCGGTGGATGTCTCCGGGCGGCGCGAAGCCGCTGACGTCGCCGACGTGATTGTCGCTGCGGCCGACGAGGTTGAGGTCGGCGTCGAAGAGCTCCTCGTGCTCGACGCCCTGGATGACACCGAACGTGCACCACGTGACGTGATCGTGGATGCGCGTGAGCTGCCCGGGCCGCCAGACGAGACCGACGATAGAGAACGATCCGTCGGGCTCGACGTGCAGGGTGTGGCTGCGGTAGCCGTCCGGCGAGCCGAGGCGCTGGTCGGCGGTCAGCACGTCCGGGGTGGGC
>JALZDC010000260.1 GCA_030862755.1 Actinomycetota bacterium | reverse complement strand
CCCCACCGCACCGCGTGTCGGCTACGCGCCACCGTCGACGATGCGCCGATCCCCGACCGGCTCGTGCAGCTGGACGACGACCTTCTTGCGGACGGCGATCTCGATGCAGGCGACGTCGCCGGCGCTCGAGTCGTGCCCTTCGAACAGCGTCACGGTGATCGCGGCCGGGCCCTGGTCGACATCGACATGGTCGAGGACGTAGCAGGGCTCGACCCCGCTCCAGAAGAAGACCGTGAGGGTCCGGTCGTCGTCACCAACGACCACCTCGTCGAAGATCCTCGGGGAAACCCCCGACATCCCCGGCGTCGGCTCCACCTTCTGGGCGCCGTCGTACGGCTCCGTGATCTTCGGGTCGCCGTCACCCGGACAGGGGGTGTAGCTGACGGTCTCGTCCGGTCCGGTGCCGCTCACCTTCTCGCCGCAGTCGCCGGGATCGATGACGACCGGATCGTCGACCGTGTCTTGGCACTCTTCGAACCAAGAGGGGCCCGCGCTGTCGCCTTCGGGAGCGGCCGGCTCGACGCAGATCCCCGCGATCCCGTCTCCGCCGCCGCCCGATCCGGGTTCGGATCCGGCCCCCCGCTCCGAGCTGGCGCCGACGTACTGCGCTCCGGTGATCCCGGCGACGAGCAGCGCAGCGATCGAAAGGAACAACGCCACCCGGGCCCGTGTGGTGATCGTCATCGTGTCCTCCTGCGGGGAAGGGAGCGGGCGGGACCGCCGCGCTCGATCTGCGGGATCTTGGCTCGGCTGAACGGGGGGTTGGACGACCAGCCGCCGAGCGTGGTTCCCGCACGCGAGGCATGATGCGACGGAGAACGGCTGGGAAGGAGGCAGGCATGAGCATCTATCGGATCACCCCGGAGGAGCGCGTGGAGGGTCAGCCGACCCCGGGGGTAACTCGCGAGCAGGCCCTGCAGACCGAAGGGATGTGGTCCGGCCTCGCACGGACCGAGTCCGGGATGGTCTCCGGCTGGCATCACCACGGCGATTACGAAAGCACGATCTACGTGCTGACCGGTTCCTTACGGATGGAGTTCGGATCGAGTGGCCAGGAGACCTTCGACGCGGGCCCGGGGGACTTCGTCTTCGTCGGGAAGGGCGTCGTGCACCGCGAGAGCAATCCCTCCACGGAACGAGGCACGATCGTGGTCGTCCGTGCAGGGCACGGCGACCCGGTCACCAATGTCGAGGGCCCCGAGTAGGCCCGAGACGGCACGTCGGAGGCCGCACGTATACTCGCCTTCGTGACCGTGCTAGGCGGGGAGCTAGCGGTGCCCTGTACCCGCGATCCGCTTCAGCGGGGCTGAATCCCCGCCCGAGGCCCGTGAGGTCCGGAGCGCCCCGGCACGGAGCGCTGAAGGTCGGGTCCCACGCGACGCCGGAACGCGAACCGGGTCAGGTCCGGAAGGAAGCAGCCCTAAGCGTGAACCGGCGGGTGCCGTGGGTCAGCCCGGCTGGAGCTCCTCTGTCGGGTAGCGGCCGAGTTTCGCGGCGTCGACGGCGGGTGCACGGTCACACTTTCGTGTCGGAGGGCCAAGGAGCGAGGTAGATGGCGGAGCAGAGGCAGCACCAGGCGCTCTACCGGCGGTACCGGCCGCAGACGCCGGCCGAGGTCCTCGGCCAGGATCACGTCGTGCGCGCGCTCACCGGCGCCATCCGGGACGGCCGCCTGCACCACGCCTTCCTGTTCTGCGGGCCCCGTGGGACCGGCAAGACCTCCACCGCGCGGATCCTGGCCAAGATGGTCAACTGCGCCACCGGACCGACCGCGGAGCCGTGCGGGGGGTGCGCCCAGTGCGTGGCCATCCGCGAGGGGACGCATCTCGACGTGGTGGAGATCGACGCCGCGTCCCACGGCGGGGTGGAGGACGCGCGGGAGCTCCGCGAGAAGGCGCCCACGGCGCCGGTGCAGGGCCGCGAGAAGGTCTACATCATCGACGAGGCGCAGCGCCTGTCCCGTGAGGCGTTCGACGCGCTGCTGAAAGTGTTCGAAGAGCCGCCGCCCGGCGTCCGCTTCGTCCTCGCCACGACAGAGCCGCACAAGATGCCGGCGACGATCGTCGGCCGCTGTCAGCGTTTCGACTTCCGGAGGCACACGATGGAGGGGCTCTCGGAGCTGCTGCAGAAGGTGGCGGCATCCGAGGGCGTGACGCTGGATGACTCGGCTGCACACGCGATCGCGCGTCATGCCGAGGGCTCCGCACGTGACGCGCTCTCGCTTCTGGACCAGGCCGGCGTGCTCGGCGGCCAGAAGGTGGACGATGCCGCCATCCACGCGCTGCTGGGAGCACCTCGCATCGAGGTGCAGGTCGAGCTGGCGGATGCGGCCGCGGTCGGAGATGCACGGAGCGTGTTCGAGATCGTCAATCGTCTCGTCCAAGACGGGCAGGACCTTCGCAACGTGACCAACGAGACCCTCGCGCACTTCCGGGATCTGCTGCTGGTGAAGACCGCGCCGGGCCAGGAGGACCTCCTCGATATCCCCTCGGACGCGTACGAAGGCCTCCGAATCCAAGCGGAGAAGTTCACGGCCTCGGAGCTCGCCCGCGTCATCGAGCTGCTACTCGCTGCCCAGAGCGACATGCGTTGGACGACGTCGCCGCGCCTGTCCTTGGAGCTGGCGCTCGTGAGGGCCACCATCCCGGAGACCGATCCGTCGTCCGCCGGGGCGCTGTCGCGGCTGGAGCGTCTCGAGCGCCTCGCGAACGTCGACCCGGCGACCGTCGTTCCTGCCGCCGGGGCCGCCCCGGTGGGGGACCCAACGCCGGCAGGCGTGCCCTCGGTGACGCCTTCGTCCCCGAGCCAAACGCCCTCCGGCGTCGAGGTCCCCTCCGAAGCGGCCCCGGCGACGAGCCAGGAGGCCTCCGGCGTCGAGGTCCCCCCCGAGGCGATCCCGGCTCCCGCTACGTCGGCCGGGGCGA
>JALZDC010000252.1 GCA_030862755.1 Actinomycetota bacterium | reverse complement strand
CAACAGATCCGTGTCGCCCGGCTCGATGATGTGCACCTTCCGAAGCATCTGTCGGGCGATCAGCTCGATGTGCTTGTCGTGGATCGTCACGCCCTGCGACCGGTAGACCTGCTGGACCTCATCGACGAGGTGCAGCTGCAGCGCGAGGACGCCCTCCACCCGGAGCTTCTCGTGTGGGTTCACGGAGCCCTCGGTGAGCTGCTGGCCCACCTCCACCTGATCGCCGGTCGCGACCGTGAGGCGCGCGCGGAACGAGACTTGGTACTCGACCATGTCGCCGGTCTCATCGGTGACTCGGAGGCGTCGGACGTGCTTCTCGTCGTCGTCCTCGATGCTCACCTCACCCGAGAGCTCGGTGATCTGTGCCATCCCCTTCGGGTTGCGAGCCTCGAACAGCTCGACCACCCGTGGGAGGCCGTGCGTGATGTCCTCGCCCGCGATGCCGCCGGTGTGGAAGGTTCGCATGGTGAGCTGGGTACCGGGCTCACCGATCGATTGGGCGGCGATGATGCCCACCGCCTCGCCGATGTCGACCAGTCTGCCCGCGGCGAGCGACCGTCCGTAACATGCCTGGCAGACGCCGACCTCGGCCTCGCAGGTGATCACGGACCGGACCCGCACGCTCTCGACTCCCGAGTCGATGACCGACGCCGCCAGCTCGTCGGATAGCTCCGCTCCGCGAGCGGCGATCTTCTTCCCGCCCACCTTGACGTCCTCCGCCAGGACGCGTCCGAAAAGCGACGTGTCCGTGTGCGCGGCCCTCACGGTGGTCCCGTCGGGCCGGGTGGCGTTGACGAGGACCGTGATCGACCGGTCGGAGCCGCAGTCCTCCTCACGGATGATGACCTCCTGGGCCACGTCGACGAGACGCCGTGTGAGGTAGCCCGAGTCCGCCGTCCGCAGAGCCGTGTCGGCCAGGCCCTTACGGGCCCCGTGCGTCGAGATGAAGTACTCCAGGACCGACAGCCCCTCGCGGAAATTCGACTTGATCGGGCGAGGGATGATCTCGCCCTTCGGGTTGGCTACGAGGCCACGCATCCCCGCCAGCTGTCGGATCTGCATGATGTTCCCCCGGGCACCCGAGTTCGCCATCATGTAGATCGGGTTGGTCTTCGTGAACTGGGCCTCCATCGCGTCCTTGACCTCGTCGGTGGCCTGGGTCCAGATCTCAATGAGCTCCTGACGACGCTCGTCGTCCGTGATGATGCCCTTGCGGTACTGTTGCTCGACCTTCTGAGCGCGCTTCTCGTGCTCGTCCAGGATCTTCTGCTTCTCCGGCGGCGTGGTGACGTCCTCGACGCCCAGCGTGACGCCCGCTTTGGTGGCGTAGTCGAATCCCAGGTTCTTCAGGTTGTCGAGGACGATCTCGGTCTGGGCCCGGTCGTAGCGGTGCACGACCTCGTCGACGAGGCGTGCGACGTCCGGCTTCAGCACGGGCTCGTTGCGGAACTCGAAATCGTCGGGGAACGCGGTGTTGAAGACGATCCGTCCGATGGTCGTGCGGATGACGGGCGTTCGGCCTGCCCAGCCCTCGCCCTTGGGGTCGTAGCCCTCCGGCAGGAGCTCCTCCGGGAGCGCCTTCCGTGTGAGCCGCACACGCACCGGATCGTGGAGCGGGTGACCGCGGTCGAGCGCCAGCAGCGCCTCGGCGGTCGAGCCGAGCGTCGGGATCTCCTCGTCCTTCATGTGCTCGTTCTGCGTGAGAGTGAGGTAGTAGAGCCCCAGGACCATGTCCTGAGAGGGAGTGGCGATCGGACGCCCGTGCGCCGGCGACAAGATGTTGTTCGTCGACAGCATCAAGATCCGGGCCTCGGCCTGCGCCTCCGCGGACAGTGGGACGTGGACCGCCATCTGGTCCCCGTCGAAGTCCGCATTGAACGCGGCGCACACGAGCGGGTGGATCTTGATGGCCTTGCCTTCGACCAGCACCGGCTCGAACGCCTGGATCCCCAGCCGGTGCAGGGTCGGCGCTCGGTTCAGCATGACCGGATGCTCGCGGATGGCCTCCTCGAGCACGTCCCACACCTGCGGCCGGGCGCGCTCGACCATACGCTTGGCGCTCTTGATGTTCTGCGCCAGGTTCTGGTCGACGAGGCGCTTCATCACGAACGGCTTGAACAGCTCCAACGCCATCTGCTTGGGCAGCCCGCACTGGTGCAAGCGAAGCTCCGGCCCGACCACGATGACGGACCGTCCCGAGTAGTCCACGCGCTTGCCCAGGAGGTTCTGACGGAAGCGACCCTGCTTGCCCTTCAACATGTCGGACAGCGACTTCAGCGGCCGGTTGCCCGGTCCGGTGACCGGGCGGCCCCGACGGCCGTTGTCGAACAACGCATCGACGGCCTCCTGGAGCATCCGCTTCTCGTTGTTCACGATGATCTCCGGCGCCTGGAGATCGAGGAGCCGCTTCAGCCGGTTGTTCCGGTTGATCACGCGTCGATAGAGATCGTTGAGGTCGGAGGTCGCGAACCGGCCGCCGTCCAGCTGCACCATCGGCCGGAGGTCCGGCGGGATCACGGGGATGGCGTCCAGGACCATGCCCATCGGGTTGGAGCGCCCCTCCACGAAGTTGGACGCCACCTTCAGTCGCTTGATCGCCTTGAGGCGCTTGGTCCCCTTGCCGTTCTCTATCGTTTCCCGCAGCACCTCGCCCTCGGACACGACGTCGTAGTCCTGGAGCAGCCGCTTGATGGCCTCGGCGCCCATACCACCGTCGAAGTAGTCGGCGAAGCGCTCGCGGAGGGACCGATAGACAGCGTCGTCCGCGACGAGCTGCTTCAGCTTCAGGCTCTTGAAGGCGGACATCATGTCGTCCAGGTGCTGGACGTCGCGCCCGGCAGCCTCGTGGATCCGCTCGACGTCCCGCTGGGCCTCGCGCTTGGCGGCCGAGAGCTGCGCGCCCTTGGCGCCCTCGCCCTCCAGCTCCTTCAGCCGGTCCTCGAGCTCGGAGAGCCGTCGTTTGACCTGATCGTCCCGGTCGGCCTCGATCTCGCGCTTCTCGCTCTCGATCTCGTCCTCGATGCCGGGCAGGTCCTTGTGGCGCCCCTCGTCATCGATCCGGGTCACCACGTAGGCGGCGAAGTAGATGATGCGCTCGAGGTCCTTGGGTGCGATGTCCAGCAGGTACCCGAGGCGGGATGGGACGCCCTTGAAGTACCAGATGTGGGTGACCGGGGCCGCCAGCTCGATGTGGCCCATGCGGTCGCGGCGCACCTTCGAGCGGGTGATCTCCACGCCGCAGCGCTCACAGATGATCCCCTTGAACCGCACTCGCTTGTACTTGCCGCAGTGGCACTCCCAGTCCCGGGTCGGTCCGAAGATCCGCTCGCAGAACAGGCCGTCCTTCTCCGGCTTCAGCGTGCGGTAGTTGATCGTCTCCGGCTTCTTGACCTCTCCGTTGGACCACGCGCGGATCTGGTCCGCCGTCGCCAGCCCGATCCGAAGCTCGTCGAAGTAGTTCACATCCAGCACTTAGGCCTCCGCCTCCTTCTGCTCCTGGGGCTACGCTCGCGCTGCCCGCGGTCGCTGCTTGAGCCCCCAGACCCCCAGCCCCGTCCCCGCACTACGCTCAACGCTTCCGTATTCCCAGCCCTTCGGCTCCCGAGCCTCAATCGAAGTCCGCCCCGGCCGGCTCTCGGCGGCTGAGATCGATCCCGAGCTCCTCGGCCGCCCGGAAGACGTCCTCATCGGTCTCGCGCAGCTCGATCTCGTCGCCGCTCGCCGATCGGACCTCCACGTTCAGCGAGAGCGACTGCATCTCCTTGATCAGCACCTTGAAGGACTCCGGGATCCCCGGCTCTGGGATGTTCTCGCCCTTCACGATCGCCTCGTAGACCTTCACCCGGCCGAGGACGTCGTCCGACTTGATCGTGAGCAGCTCCTGGAGCGCATAGGCGGCGCCGTAGGCCTCCAGCGCCCACACCTCCATCTCGCCGAAGCGCTGACCGCCGAACTGAGCCTTTCCTCCGAGAGGCTGCTGGGTGATCATCGAGTACGGACCGGTCGAGCGTGCGTGGATCTTGT
>JALZDC010000229.1 GCA_030862755.1 Actinomycetota bacterium | reverse complement strand
CCGAATCGCTTCGCCCAGTCCAGCTTGGGGGGGGCGAGGTCCACGGCGATCAGCCGCTCGGCGCCGGCGATCCTCGCCCCCTGCAGGGCTGCGAGACCGATCCCGCCGAGCCCGATCACCGCGACACGGGCGCCGGGCCACACCTTCGCCGTCTGGGTCGCCGCGCCCACGCCCGTGGAGACGCCGCAGCCAAGGAGGCATCCGCTTCGGAGTGGCAGTTCGGCCGGCATCGGGATCGCTTGCGCGGCGTGCACCACCGTGTGCGTCGCGAGGGTGCCGAGCGAGAGCGTCCCCGAGAGCGGCGCGGCGTCCCGCGCCCGACGGACACGCGGAGGCTGCACCCACGCATGGGAGCACCGGCGCGGGACCCCGCGCCGGCAGGGACCGCACGACCCGCACGGCACCGCCCAGGCAAGGACGACCGGATCGCCGACGACGGCCGTTCGAACCCCGTCGCCCACCTCCTCGACGATGCCGGCCCCCTCGTGTCCGAGCAGCATCGGGAACGGCGCGCCCCAGTTCCCGTACTCGATCGCCCAGAGATCCGAGTGACAGACGCCGCTCGCCACAACCCTTACGAGCACCTCGTCCCGACCCGGAGGGTCGATCTGGAGTTCCTCGATACGGACGCCGCCCCCGGCCTCGTCCACCACCGCGCCCATCGCATCCCGCGGCACGCCTCTCCCTTCGGTTGCGAGCGGCCCATGCTAGCGTCGGCGTCACCGATGGACGTTCAGACCGTTCGCGACCGTACCCTCGCCCGCTATCCCGAGTTCCTCGAAACGCTCGAGGCCATGGTCAACGTGGACTGTGGCTCGTACTCGCCGCACGGCGTGAACCGGATCGCCGACATGTGTGAGAGCCGCTTCCTGGATCACGGTTGGAAGGTCGAGCGGCGTCCTCACGAGGGCGAACCGAGGCTCGGCGACCTCTTGATCGGCAAGCTCCGGGGGGCGGGCGGACCGAATGTCCTGCTGGTCGGGCACATGGACACGGTCTTCGACGACGGCACCGCAGCAGGGCGCCCGTTCCGGGTCGAGGGCGACATCGCGCGCGGTCCCGGAGTGTCCGACATGAAGGCGGGCCTCCTCGCGGGGTTCATCGCGACCGACGTCCTGCAGGACGTGGGCTTCGACGGCTTCGGCACGATCACCTACGTCTGCAACCCGGATGAGGAGATCGGCTCGCCGTACTCCGGACCGGTCATCCGGGAGCTCGCGCCGGCGCACGACGCCGCGCTGGTTCTGGAGGGCGCCCGGGCGAACGGCGACATCGTCTCGGCGCGGAAGGGGATCACCGACTTCACGATCAGGATCGCCGGTCGAGCCGCACATGCCGGCGTGGAGCCGGAGAAGGGTCGCAATGCGGTCCTGCAGGCAGCGCACACGATCCTCGCATTGCAGGGTCTCAACGGACGGTGGCCGGGAGTGACGTCCAATGTCGGCGTGGTTCGAGGAGGCACGCGTTCGAACGTCGTGGCCGAACGATGCGAGCTCCAGGTCGACCTCCGTTCCCCCGAGCTCGCCACGTTGGAAGAGGCCGAGGCCGAGGTGGTACGCATCTGCGCCGACATCGCCGTCCCGGACGTGAACGTCACGATCGACACGCACGGCTGGCATCGTCCGATGGAGAAGGGCCAGGGAGCGCGCCGCCTGGTGGACATCGCCGTCGGCGCCGCCTCGGAGCTCGGGTTCGAGCTGCGGGATGCCGCGACCGGCGGCGCCTCCGACGCGAACACCACGAGCTCTGCCGGGACGCCGACGATCGATGGCCTCGGTCCCGTCGGCGGCGACGATCACGGTCCTGCCGAGTGGGTGGATCTCACGAGCATCGTCCCACGTACCGCTCTGCTCGCGACGATCATCTCGCGGGTGTGACCTGATGACCCGGTGGCCCCTCCAGGAGCCGCACCCCGATGCCTACCGGGCGCTGGTGGAGGGAGCCCCGGCGATCCTCTACGTCGATCGACCCGACGAGCTATCGACCCAACCTGTATACGAGCCCGCAGATCGCGCTCCTCAGGGCCGTGGATGAGGGGGACGGGTTCGACCCGTCCGGGCGGCCGCGCCCGGCCACTTCGGACTCGCCACGATTCACCGAACACGCCGAGCTCGCCGGAGGATGGTGCCGGATCGAGAGCCCGTCGGGGCGAGGAGTTCGGTCCTCCAGTGCTGGATGCGCCTCGGCGATCCGGCCGAGGAGTGATGTTCAGCCCGGCGGCGGGAGCGCGGCCGCCGAGATCGTGTGCGCGTGCGACGGCCGGATCCTTCGCGGCCCCCTGTCCCTGATCCTGCAGTCGAGGCGATCCACGCCCTTGGTTCTCAGTGCGATCGAAGCGACGAAGTCGTGCAGGTCAGGGGGAAGGAGCCCTTCGAGGAACGCCGTTCGTCCCACCACGCGGACGGACAGGGACGGAACGCCTCGGGTCAGGGGATCCTTCGCGAGCGACGCGCGGAGGCGGCCTTCCGCCAGGACGTCGCCGGGGTCCGCCGTGGACGGGGGTAGGGCGCGCCAGGCGAAGCCCAGCCATCGGCCGAGTTCCCGGCGGTTCTTCCACGCCCACAGGGCGGCCGTAGCCCGCCCGATCGGAAGCCATCTCCACAGCCCGGCCATCGCGACGGAACCCTCCCCTCCAGACCTCAATTCGACGTACCCATGTTGGCGAGCTCCGAACCTCTGCGGGATCCACTCGCTTCAGGCCTGAGACGCGTCGCTCGATCTCCTCGCCCAGAGCATCACGCCGTCCGCCTCTGCCGGAACCGGGCCGTCGGGCGAACTCCAACGGAGCTTCCCGAACATCCGCTGGTAGGCCGCGTGGAAGGGGAAGATAAGGGTCTGCACGAACGCCGTCGACAGCCGGCGGTTGTTGGCGAGCGCCAGCGCCCGGAGCTTCGTGAGGGGTCGGGCACCGGCCGGAGCCCATGTGTAGCCGCCGATCTCGAAACCGGCGGCTCGGATCTTGTCGAACAGGATCCCGGGCTCGTCGCGGCGGACGTGCCCGCACGCGTCGTCGAGCGCGGACCACATGGACGCGTGGACCGGGGTCGACAGGATCAACACGCCGCCTGGGCCGCTCACGCGGGCGATCTCGTGGAGCAGCGCGGTGTCGTTCTCCACGTGTTCGACGACTTCGAAGGCGAGCACGGCGTCGAACGATCGATCGGCGAACGGGAGCGTTTCGCCCGCAGGCACGGCACGGCCTCCGCGCGCCGCTAGCCGCTCGAGCGCGTGGGCAGAGGCATCGACGAAGGTCGAGGTGGCGACGGGAGCGGTGGGCCGGAGCCCGGGGCCGATCTCGAGAACAGAGCCGCCGCCGATCCGGGGGGCGAGCCAGTTCCAGACGTGGGGTCGAACCTGCACGACGTGCTGGGATCCGCTCCAATGATCAGCACGAACCTGGGTCGCCTGCGGCGAGCCGCTTCCATCTTCCGGTGTCTCGACCTCCCGCACCGATCCTCCGTCCGCTCGTCGAGGCGGGGAGCATACCCGGCGGTCGCGGGACGTTGAGCCGCCGTCCGGCCGCGAGTCTCATCCTCCTCGTCCCCCATCCGACGTCCGCGCGGCTGCCGCGCGCGGACGATCGCCTGGCGTGCGTTTATCATGCGGCGCCTCCTGCCGGGGATCTCGAGCATCATCGTTCAACGACCTGCGGAGACGGGTTACCGACTCCATCTCTCATCGCGGAGCGAAGGGCCTCGAGTCGGAGATTCGGATAGGCGAGCTCGACCGGCGTTGACCATGTTGCGCCCGGTGTCACACTTGCTCGGTGGCCGAGGTCGCGCGATGGAAGGAGAGCGCCGCTCTGGCGGAGCGCTACTCCGAAGACGCTGTCACTTACAGGAAGCTGTGGGCGCCCCAACTCCAGAGAGCAGCCTCCCCGCTGATAGAGGCGCTGCCGATGGCGGGTGCGCGTCGAGTGCTCGACGTCGGCTGTGGAGTGGGAGCGCTCCTCGACGATCTGGCGGCAGCAGCGCCGCTGGCGACGATCTTTGGGGTCGACCTCTCGACGGGGATGCTTCGTCTCGCCGACCCGCGCTTTCCTAGGGCGATCATGGACGCGACCAAGCTCGCATTCGCGTCGGCCAGCTTCGACGTCGTGACGATGTGCTTCATGCTCTTCCACGTCCCGGATCCAGTGGCAGCCTTGAAAGAGGTGGAACGCGTCCTACGGCCTGGAGGCTCGATAGGCGTCATCACATGGGGCGATGACCCCTCCTATCCGGCCCTGGACGTGTGGACGGAAGAGCTCGATCGACATGGGGCCGCCCCCTGGAACGATGTCAGCGCGTGCCACGAACTCGTGGACACAGCCTCCAAGGTCGAAGGCCTGCTGAGCCTGGCTGGTTTCGTAGATCCGCTCTCGTGGACGACAGGATTGGACGAGGGGTTGGACGTCGAGTCCTTCATCGAAGCGCGCACGCGGATCGGCCGCAGCAAGAGGCGCTACGAATCACTCGACATGACCGGGCGCGAGTCATGTTTGCAGCGCGCCCGGCATCGCCTCGAAGCGATGGCGTCCGAGGATTTCGTCGATCGGTCGTTGGCCATATCCGTGACGGCGAGCTCGAAGCCGTAGGGCTCCAGATCCGAGTCGGGTTTCAGACGGGCGCATCTATCCGTCTCGGCTATGAGAGGTCGGGATCGCCGTACAGCCGGGCGCGGATCGGACTCGGGATGCCGCGCTGCCCGCGGTTCGACCGCTGTTCCATCAGCGGAGGCGAAGGGAACGGTATAAGAACACCCGGGTCGCAGGTCAGAGGGTCTGGAC
>JALZDC010000225.1 GCA_030862755.1 Actinomycetota bacterium | reverse complement strand
GGCAAGGTCCCATATGGCGGAATCGTAGCTACACGCCCGTGTAGGCGACGACGCCGCGGAGGATCGCCTCACGCCCTGCGCGGACCTGCCGCACCGTCTCGGGGGCCGCGACCTCTTCGATCTGCCGCAGCAGGTCGACCAGCTGCTTGCAGTTCCGGATGAAGTCCCCGGGCGCCATCTCGGTCTCCGCGAGGATGTCGTCCAGGGCCTCCCCTTCGGCCCAGTGGTAGATCGGCGTGGCGAAGCCCCCCTCCAGTTCGCGGCAGAGCTGGACCTGATGCTCGTCCTCGGTCCGGCGGACCGTCCGCCAGAGCCGCTGGAGGCGCTCGTACCGCTCCTTGGTCTCCGCCGTGGGCATCTCCCCCGAGAGCGGGATGCGTTCCCGACCCTCGTAGATCACCGCCGATAGCAGAGCGACCACCTCGGGGGGCCGGAGCTCGTCCAGGAGCCCGCCTTCCAGCGCCTCCCCCACCAACAGGTCCCCCTCGCCGTAGATGCGTGTCAGGCTCCGGCCCTTAGGTGTCAGGGACCAGCCATCCACGTAGCCCAGCGCACGGAGCACCGCGAGCACGCGATCGAACTGCCGCGCGAGCGTCTCGGTGCGGACCCGGATCCGTCGCTCGACGCCGCCGAGCCGCCGACGGAGCTCGCTCGCCCTTACCGCCCAGCGTTCGTGCTTCGAGCGTTCCGGGCACCGACGGCACGGATGGGCCTCGGCCAGGGCCTCGAGCCGGGCCGCCTCGCGCTCGACCTTCGGATCCGTCTGCCCTCGCCGCCGGCCGCCCCCAGCCTTGACGTCGAGCGCCACGAGTCTGGCCGCCACATCCCTCCGGAACCGCGGATTGCGGACGCTACCGGACTTCGGCAAGGGGATCCTCGTGAGGACGTACGGTGGATCGTCGAAATCCCGGCCACTCAGCCGGAAGAACTGACGATCCTGGGCGAGCACGGTCGGCTTCCCGTCTCGCGACGAAACGACCACCGCGAGCCCACGGCGCCGGGCGCGCGGCACCCAGACGACGTCCCCCGGCCGCAGCCTGGCCACGCTCTCACGGACGCCGTCACGGCGTCCCTGGTCGCGGGCCCGCCGGTCCTCGTCACGGAGCTGGCGCGCCTTCTCGAGGTATCCCCAGTACTCCTCGAAATCTCCCATGTCACACACCATGTTCTTGCGGTAGCCCCCCAGTGCCTCCACGTCCTGCTGCCGGGATCGCTCGAGCGCGACCACGCCGCGGTCCGCCAGGAACTGGGCGAACGATGAGTTCAGGAGGTGGTGCGCCTGCTCGGGCGTGTAGTTGCGCACCAGGTTGACCGCCATGTTGTAGGAAGGCCGGAACGAGGAGGCGAGGTCATACGTCCGAGTGGCCGCGAGCCCAGCCACGCGTTCGAACGGAACCTGCCGCTGGTAGATGACGATCGCGTGGCCGAGCGCGTCGATCCCCCGTCGGCCGGCCCGACCCGTGAGCTGCGTGTACTCCCCCGGCGTAACGAGCTCGTGCCGCTCGCCTTGGAACTTCCACAGCTCTTCGATCACGACACTCTTAGCGGGCATGTTGATGCCGAGCGACAGGGTCTCGGTCGCGAAGACGACCTTCACGAGCCCCTCCTGGAACAGCTCCTCGACCGTCTCCTTGAACAGCGGGAGCATGCCCGCGTGATGGGCCGCCACACCGGTGGCGAGGGACTCGAGGAACTCGTAGAAGCCGAGGCTGACCAGATCCTCCTCGTCCACCCACGCGGCGCGGGTCTCGGCCCGCTCACGGATCGTGGATGATTCCTCCCTCGTCGTGAGGCGCGCGCCAGCGTCCCGCAACCATCGCACGCTCTTGTCGCAGCCCGACCGGCTGAAGACGAAGTAGATCGCCGGGAGCATCCCTTCGTTCTCGAGCACCTCCACGACCTCTTCGCGCCGAGGAACGTAGACCCGGCGGTACCCCTCTCGCGGCCGGGAGATCCGCTGGTGCTGCGGGAGTCCCGAGCCACGCCGGTGATAGGTCTTGGTCTTCAGCTCGTGCTGGTCCAGGGAGACCACGTACGGATTCGGCAGGAGGATGCCGTCCTGCTCCACGTGCATCGGATGCAGGCGCGAGCCGACCAGGTAGTGGTGCTCCAGCGGCACCGGGCGGCGCTCCTCGATGACGACCCGCGTATCGCCGCGGAGCGTGGTGATCCAATCTCCGAACTCCTCTGCGTTGGAGATCGTCGCCGACAGGGCGACCACGCTCACCGACGGCGGCAGATGGATCAGCACCTCCTCCCAGACGGCACCACGGTACGGGTCCTGGAGGTAGTGCACCTCGTCCATCACGACCGAGAGGAGTCCCGTGAGCGTCGAGGAGCGCTCGTACAGCATGTTGCGGAGCACCTCGGTGGTCATCACGACGACCGACGCTTCCGGGTTGATCGCGTTGTCCCCCGTCAGGAGCCCGACCGCGCCGGCGCCGTGCTTCGCGACCAGGTCGCCGAACTTCTGGTTGGACAGTGCTTTCAGCGGGGTCGTGTAGAAGGCCTTGCCGCCACGGTCGAGGGCCCGCTCGATCGCGAACTCGGCGACGACGGTCTTGCCGGAGCCGGTCGGGGCCGCCACCAGGGCCGACACCCCTCGATGCACCGCGTCGATCGCCTCTCGCTGGAAACCGTCGAGCTCAAAGGAGAACTGCCGCGCGAAATCGTCTGGGGTCGTCACCGTGAGGCCAGTCTACGGGCGAGCTTCCGACCGACCGGCTCGGCCCTACACTGCGAGATGGGTGAGCACACCGTCGAGCGCGGTGTTGAAGGCCTCGGGCGCCTCCAGGTTCGACAGGTGCCCTGCGCTCTCGATCCGGAGCAGCTCCGCGCCGGGCACGCGCTCGGCGATGCCGGCGGTGACATCGGGGGGGATCAGCCGGTCGGCCGTTCCGGTGAGGACGAGTGTGGGCACGTCGATCCCGGTGAGGTCCGGCACCGAATCCGGACGTTCGGCCATCCCGAGCGCGGCGGCAGCGATCGCGGCCGGCGTCTGATCGGCGATCCACGCTCTGACCCGCTCCCGGAGATCCGCAGGGGCGTCTTCCGCGAGGAGCGGGGGCGGTTCCTCCACCAAGAAGCCGAGGCCTTCCACCCTCAACCGATCTGCCAGCGCGCGGCGCGCGGCCGCGCCTTCCGGCGTGTCGGGCTCGGCGCGTGTGTTCGCCAGTACGAGGGCCGCCACGCGCGGCCGCGCGCCCCGCCACAGCTCGAAGGCGACGTAGCCGCCGATCGAGAGACCGCACACGACCGCCCTCTCCACGCCGGCCTCGTCCAGGGCGCCCACGCAGCGCTCGGCCGCGAGGGCCATCGTGAGGACCCCGGGGCCTTCCGTCCCACCGAAACCGGGGAGATGGGGAGCGACGACGGGCAGTCGCGCTCCGAGCGAGCCGAGCTGCGGCTCCCACATCCGGGCGTCGAGAGGCCAACCGTGGATCAGGAGAAGGCCCGTGGTCACCCGCTCACCGTACGCTCTTGGCGTCCGGCCCGACCACCACGGGGAGCGCGGCCGGGCGCACCTCGAAGATCGCCGGCAGCGAGCCGACCATCTCTCCGTCTGCGTACACGAGCACGCGCCGGTCCGCCTCGACCTGGACCCGGGTGCCCGTGCGCATCCTGACCTTCGGGTGCGTTGTGTGCGAGCCGAAGAACACGCGGGGGAAGGCACTCAGGAAGGCGAGCTTGGAGAGCGCCTCGACGACGCACACGTCCAACAGGCCGTCGTTCATCACGGCGTTGGGCAGGACCTTCATCCCACCTCCGGTCCAGCGTCCGCTTCCGACCTCGATCAGCATCCCGTCCAGCTCCATACGCTCGTCGTCCACCTGGATCGTGAACACCGCCGGCGAGTACCTCGAGAACGTCTTCAGCAAGGCGGCGATGTACGTGCCGGTGGCTCCGAGCTTGACGGTCATCCCGTTCGCGGTCTCGTTCACCTCTGAATCGAAGCCCGCGCTGGCGATGTTGATGAAGCTCCGCTTGCCCGCTCCGGTCGTGACCTCGATCACGTCGAGGTCGGCGGTCTTCGGGTCGGCGAGCAGCTCGATCGCGGCGTTGAGCTTCCCCGCGCCGATCGCCTTCGCGAAGTCGTCTCCGGTTCCGGCCGGCAAGGCGGCCAACGCGGCGCCCGTGCCTACGATCCCGTTCGCGGCGAGCGAGGCGGTGCCGTCTCCCCCGAGCGCGGCCACGATCCTCGTTCCCGCCTCGGCCGCTTCGCGCGCCAGCCGCTCGAGGTCGGATCCTGACTCCGACACCCGGATCTCGTGGGGCACACGCAACCGATGGAGTCCCGTGGTGACCTTGCCGATCAACCGCCCAGCTTTCCCGTGTCCCGCCGCGGGGTTGGCGATCACCACGAGGTCGGGAGCGTCCGCCATGGACTACGCGCCGGGGATCGCGGGCTGCTGGATGATGCCCGCGGCGGCGAGCGCTTCGCCCTGGTGGGTCTGGAAGCGGAACACCGCGGTTTCCGCCAGGGAGAGCAACTCCTCCGCGCGAGCGATCGCTGCACGGCGATCCTCGCCTTCGAGATCGGCCACCAGCACGCCAGCGAGCGCGGCCTGACGATACAGCTCGATCGAGGTGACCAGATCGTCCTTCGCGGACAGGAAACGGAGAACCTGGGCCTGGTTGAACCCCTTGTTCCTGAGCGAGTTGGAAAGCTCGTACGCGTCGATGCCTTCGATCGCCTCCCGGGCGTCCTGCGCGGCCGCTCGGAGCGTGCTCACGGCATCCTCGGGGGTCCTTTCGGCGAGTCTCGTGATCACGGGTCGGACCTGCGGCAGGATGACCGGAGGTTGGCCCTCCCCGATCTGCCCGATGGCTCCCACCTCGGTCGCGATCACGTCCTCCCAGGCAGCGCCCGCCCGGCGCCGCAAGAGCTCCTGTTCGCGGTCCCGCTCCGACGTGTCTTGAGCACGGAGACCGTTAGTCAGCCAGATGCCTCCCCAGAACACCAGCAGGCCAGCCACGAAGGCAGCGATGAGCTGAACGCCCCGACGCCGAGCGAACGGCACGGGGACGGGGACGGGGCCTCGCCTCGGGGCGCGTACGGGCTGCCTCGTCCTTGCTCGTCCCTTGCCCTTGATCGCCATGATCCTCGTCCTATCGCTTCATCAAACGGCTGACGATGATAGCTCCCTCGTAGAAGAGGTAGAGCGGGATCAGCAGGGCGAGCATCGAGATCGGGTCCGGACTCGGCGTGATCAGCGCCGAGAAGATCGCGAGTCCTAGGATCACCTGGCGCCGGTACCTTCGCATCGTCTCATTCGTCAGGACGCCGGCGGCGGTGAGCGAGATGAGCAGGATCGGGAACTCGAAACCGAGTCCGAACGCGAGGATCGTGAAGATCACGAAGCCGATGTACTTGTCCACGGTGAGGAGGGGGCTGACGAAGTCACCACCCACGCTGAGGAGGAAGCCGAGGGCCTTCGGCAACGTCAGGTAGGCGGCCAGGCCTCCCAGGAGGAACAGGACCAGGGAAAGCGCGACGAACGGGATCGCCCACCTGCGCTCCCGAGCCGTGAGTCCGGGCACGATGAAGGCCCACAGCTGGTACAGGATCACGGGCAATGCCACCAGGAGCGCCAGGAACACGATTACCTTAACGGTGATCAGGAACCCGTCGATCGCTCCGAGGAAGATGAGCGAGCATCCCTCCTGCTCGAAGGGAGCCTTGTCGGGGTGGTCGCGTAGGAAGTCGCAGTACGGGCTCCTGATGAGCCGCATCGCGGGCTCGTAGAGGAAGTAGCCGGCGACCGAGCCTGCGAGCAAGGCCCAGATGCAGATCAGCAGGCGGTGGCGGAGCTCCTTGAGGTGGTCGATCAGCGACATCGCTCCCTCGCGCTCCTCGGGGGTCTTGCGTCGCCACCGGTGAAGGGTCTTCATGGATGGGATGGGCTCTCGGGCTCGGTGTGGTCCGCGGGCTCCTCCCGATCAGCGGGCTCGACGGGCTCAGCGGGCGGGACGGGTGAGACCGACGTCGGCCGGTCGGCGGACGCGTCTTCCACGAGTCGATCGGCGGGCGGACCTCCCGCCTCCCCGGCGTCGCCTGCGGCGGGCGTGCGCCGAGGCTTCGGCGGCGAGACGGTCTGTTCCCGGATGTTCCGCTCCGCCCGACGGACCGCCCCCTTCACGTCGGTGGCTCGCGTGATGCTGCCGGTGGCCTTCCGGAACTCCGATGCAGCCTGTCGCATCTCGTCGTCGACCCCGGACGACACCATGTCGCGGACCTCGTCCTGCACCTCGCGGAACTGCCTGAGCACTCGCCCGACGGACCGGGCGAGCTCGGGCAGCCGCTCTGGCCCCACCACGATCAGCGCCACGGCGAGGACGACGAGAAGCTCGAGGGGTCCTACGTTGAGCATGGGATAGGGGACGTGCCCGGGAGGGATTCTATCGGCGGCCTCTGCGCCGGGCCGACCTCTGCGGCTTCCCCCGCGTGGAGAGATCGGCTGCCGCGTCGGCCGCCCTCGCCGCCGCCGCGGCCAGCTCGTCGGCGATCGGCTGGAGCTCGTCCTGCAGGCGGCCGGCCGTCCGCCCCAGCAGGATCACGTCGCGGACGAGGAAACCGATCATCACGAGCAGCGCGGCGGTCGTGAGGAGCCCGACGACGAGCCACACGACGAGCCACGCTTGCATGCTCGGATGGTACCGGGATGCGAGCTGAGGGGCGGGACTACGACTCGTCGGAGCTCGTGAGGAACTCGATGAGGTACCGCTCGTCCTCCAGGAGGAAGTGGAACTCGATCACGTCGTCGATCGTGAACGCGGGTCCGCCCGCCGCGTGCTCGAGGGGTTCGACGGTCTCGCTTGGCTCCTGATCGAAGAGCGTATCTCCGGCCTCGGGCGCACCTCTCGGCTCGAGGTCCACTCCTGCCGAGACCAGGAGCGCGACGATCTTCCGATCGGCGCGCTTCTCGACGGAGTCGTCGCAGCGCGGGCAGTTGAAGCGATAGCTCCCTTCGCGGCCGCTGGAGCGCACGGAGAGCGAGATCGCCTCGGGGCCCATATCCACCTCGCCGCAGCGGGGGCACGTCGTCCGGATGGTGGTCATCTCAGGACAGCTATCGGCCCGGTGTGTGCGGGCCTTGAGGGTTCCCGGCATCGTCGGGGCTAGCCTCGTTTGACTAGGGCTTCTGGTGGTATCGAGCGAGCGTCTCGCGGGCGAGTCGCTGCGCCTCGTCGAGCAGCTCTCTCGGCTCCACCACCTGCGCGTCGTCACCGACGCGGAGCAGCAGGCGTGCGACCCACCCGAGCTGCCGCGCGGGCAGCGTCACCTCGATGCCGCCGTCCTCCCGCTCGTCGATCTCGCTGGTGGCGTAGTACTCCGCGATCCACCGGGCCGCAGGCCGGAGTCGAAGGCGGACCCCCACATCGTCGCCGGTCGGTGAGTAGAGATCGCGACCCGCCCCACGCAGGCCACGGGGGGAGAACGTCTCGCCTGTCTGGGTCGCGCTGCGAATCCGGTCGACGCGGAAGAGCCGCTCCGCGTCGGCATCCACGTCCCACGCGGCCACGTACCAGTGGCCCATGCCGGAGAAGACCTCCTCCGGATCGATCTCACGGCGGCTCCACTCGCCCGTCGAAGCGGCGAAGTACTCGATCGAGAGCCGTTCCTGGGTTCGCGCAGCCGTTCGGAGGACGTCGAGATGCTCCGGGGCTTGACCTCCCCGTGCGATCTCGATCCGACCTTCCGCCTCGCGGAGCATCTCCGCGCCGAGCGAGCTGCGGAGCTTCTCGAGCGCCTTCGCCAGCGCGGGCGCGTCGGGCATCCCCGGCGTCGCGAGGAGCTCGGTCCCGCGGAGGTAGACCGCGAGCGCTTCGATCCTCGTCAGCTGCAGCGGTCGGGAGAAGTGGTCGGCCATCGAGATCCAGATGTGGCCCTCTTCGTCCACGTCGACGTCGATCAGGTCACCCGGGCCGTACGGCGGGAGCCCGGACATGAACAACAGGTCGAGATCGCGTCGCAGCTGCGACGGCGGCACCCCGAAGGCGGTCGCCACCTCCGTCAGCGCCGACCCAGGATGCTGGACGAGGTACGGCACGATCGCGAGCATCCTTCCGAGGCGGTCCGAGGTCTTCGGCACGCCGCGCTTCCGTTCAGGCAATGAGCGCCTCCAGGCGGGAGACGACGGCGTCCCGCAACGAGATCGGCGATCGAACGAATGCATCCGGCCCGTATTCGAGAAGCATGGCCGCGAAGGCATCCTCGTCGGCCATCGGGATCTCCATCGCGATCCATCCGCCGTCCTCGGTGCCGATCTCTTGAGCGGCCGGGAACTGGGAGGCCGCGAACCACGCTCGTCTCGGCGAGAAGAGCACCACCGCCCGGTCGTCACCGGCCGCAACCCAGGGACCGGCCTCGACGTGGTCGGCGGCCCGGAAGTCCGCGGGCGGGGCGGACCCCGGCCCGGCGTCCACGATCTCGGCCACCATCCGCGACACCCGGAAGGCGCGCACGTCGTCGCGTTCGCGGTCGTGGCCCACGAGGTACCAGTGCCCGGCGCGGAAGACCATCGCCCAGGCGTCGACGTCTCGGTCGCCGGTCTTGCCCTGCGACGTACGGTAGCCGAAGCGGACCCTCCGGAGCTCCTGGGCGGCTTCGGCTGCGGCGTGGACCAGGTTGCTTCGGGCGTCTGACCCCGACGCGAGCGGGCCACCCCCCAGGCCGGCGAGCACCCCCCCGTCCGCCCCGTAGAGGAGCTTACGGGCGCCGCTCTCGGCCGCCGCGTCTTGGCCGCCGCTCTGCGCAGCGACCAGCAGCGCGACGAGTTCGCCGGGTTCGAACTCGATCTCCGGGAGGTAGTACTTCTCCTTCGGGATCGTGTAGCCCTGCTCGGTACCCCACACGTCCACGTCGACGAGCTCGAGGGGCACGCCGTACTCGCGGAGGACGTCCTTGTCCCGTTCGAACATGCGCTTGGCGCTGTCGGCGTTGCTCTGCCCGTACGGCTCCAGCACGCGGCGGATCTGCTCGAACGTGAGCGGTTTGGGGGTCTCCAGCAGGAGGCCGACGAGGTTCAGCAGACGCTCCAGCGGTTCCGTCCGGTCCCCCTCCCCCATGGTTGCGGCATCATATCGGCGCCGTGATACGAGATCGGAGCACCGAGTGATCCATGTTCGACGAGGTGTCGTTCGTGCCGTAACGGCGTCACGGCCGGGAGCGCAGGAGCTCGAGGTCGAGGTCGCCGGCGCTTCCGCCCCCGCCATCGCCTACCCGGGCCTCTGTGGTGAGATCCGTCCGGGCGACCCCGTACTTCTCAACGCGACGGCGCTCGAGCTGGGCCTCGGGACCGGTGGGTTCCATCTCGTGATGGCGATCGAGGGACGGGAGTCCCCGTCCGAGGCTGCGCCCGGCCACGTCATGAAGCTGCGCTACACGCCCGTCCAAACCGCGGTGGAAAGCGTTGAAGAGACGCACGCGAGCCTCCTGGAGACGTCGGACGGGCTGGCCCAGACGCCGGTCGTGTGCGCACCGCTCCATTCGATGCTGGCTCCCATCGCCGCAGGGGCGAAGCGAGCGGCGGACCCCCGCGTCGTCTACGTGATGACGGACGGTGCCGCGCTCGCGGGGGGCTTCTCTCGGCTCGTGGAGCGCATGCGCGCCGAGAACCTGCTCGATGGCTGGATCACGTGCGGACAGGCGTTCGGGGGCGAGCTCGAGGCCGTGACCGTGTGGAGCGGGCTCCTCGCGGCCAAAGAGATCCTCGACGCCGGCGTCATCGTCGTAGCCGACGGGCCCGGGAACCTCGGGACGGACACGACGTGGGGCGTCAGCGCCCTGGGGAGCGGCCACGCTCTGATGGCCGCCGGGACGTTGCGCGGCCGGCCGATCTCCGCGCTTCGGATGAGCTTCGCAGACGAGCGCGAGCGCCACCGGGGCTTGTCGCATCATTCGCTGACGATCCTCGCCGACGTCTGCAAGGTCGACGTGGATGTCCCGGTGCCGGTGCTCGACCAGGAGGAGCAGCGGACCGTCGTCTGGGACGCGCTCCGGTCGCGACACCTCGAGGAGCTCCACCATCTCGTGGAGGTGGACGGGCGTCCCGCCGTGGCAGAGCTCCTGGACCGAGACATCGACGTCGAGACGATGGGGCGCGGGATCGAGGACGATCCCGCGTTCTTCCTCGCCGCCGGCGCCGCCGGGGTCCTCGCCGGGCGGATGGCCGCCGAGAACCGCCGCTGGCGTCCGTCGGCGGACTGAATCTGCCGGGCCCCGCTGTGGCGAGCCGGATCACGGGATGTGGCGAGCACCGGGAGCGTTCAGGAGCGCGCGAGCGATATCGGACTGACTCGTTCGCACGACGACCTCGTATTCCCTTCTGCTGGCAGGCCTGATCCAGGCGGAGACGTGGTTCCGTCTGAGGAACCTCACCTCCCGCTCCGCCCGTTTCCTGTCGCCCATCGCGACGCGCTGCCACCGACCTCGTCCACCTCGTACGACGAGGTCCGTGATGGACTCGCCGAGGAACTCGGGGATGCCGATCGCGACCACATCGACCAGTGCGTCGAGGAGCGGCATCACATGTGGGCGATCAACTGTTCGACGCGCTCGTCGACCGATTTGAACGGATCCTTGCAGAGCACCGTACGCTGCGCCTGATCGTTCAGCTTCAGGTGCACCCAGTCCACCGTGTAGTCGCGGCGCTTGGCCTTCGCCTGCCGGATGAAGTCGCCCCGTAGCTTCGCTCGCGTCGTCTGCGGCGGTTCCCGCATCGCTCTGGAGATCGCGGACTCGGCCGCGATCCGCTCCACCTTCCCCGCCTTCTCCAGCAGGTAGTAGAGGCCACGGCCCCGATTCACGTCGTGGTACGTGAGATCGAGGAGGGCGATCCTCGGTGAGGCGAGCGACAGGTCGTGCTTGCCCATGTAGCGCTCGATCAGCAGGCGCTTGGTGACCCAATCGACCTTGCGTGCCAGGCGTTCCGGTTCGCCTGCGCTCAGTGCGTCAAGAGCCTCGCCCCACTCGTAGAGGAGGAGCTTCGATGTTTCGTCGGTCCCTCGTCGCTCCAGGAACCGCGAGGTCTTCTCGAAGTACTCCTGCTGCATCTCGATGGCGGACTGCTCGCGTCCGTTCGCGAGCTTGACCTTCCGCGTGCCCGTCGTGTCGTGGCTGATCTCACGGATCGCACGGATGGGGTTCTCGAGGGTGAGGTCGCGCATCACGGTGTTGCCCTCGACCATCCGGAGCACGAGGTCGGTGATGCCCACCTTCATGAACGAGGTCCACTCGCTCATGTTCGAGTCCCCGACGATCACGTGGAGCCGGCGGAACCGCTCGGCGTCGGCATGGGGTTCGTCGCGCGTGTTGATGATGGGACGGGAGCGCGTGGTAGCCGACGACACGCCTTCCCAGATGTGTTCCGCTCGTTGCGAGATGCAGTACTGGGCGCCTCGGGGGCCATGGAGGACCTTGCCTGCGCCGCACCAGATCTGACGGGTGACGAAGAACGGGATCAGGACGTCCGCCATGCGAGCGAACTCCCCGTGACGCGCCACGAGGTAGTTCTCGTGGCACCCGTAGGAGTTGCCGGCCGAATCGGTGTTGTTCTTGAAGAGGTAGACCTGACCCGAGATCCCCTCCTCGTGGAGGCGCATCTCCGCGGCGCCGAGGAGTGCTTCGAGGATCCGCTCCCCCGCCTTGTCGTGCGCGACGAGGTCGGTCACGGAGTCGCACTCGGGCGTCGCGTACTCGGGGTGCGATCCGACGTCGAGATAGAGCCGCGCGCCGTTCTCCAGGAACACGTTGGAGGACCGTCCCCAATGGACGACGCGCCTGAACAGGTAGCGGGCGACCTCGTCCGGTGAGAGGCGGCGCTGTCCACGGAACGTGCACGTCACGCCGTACTCGTTCTCGAGTCCGAAGATCCTCCGTTCCACGACGCAAGCCTACGCCGAGGGACGGCCGAACAGGGTGCGGCGGCGCTCAGCCGGAGAGGAAGCCGGCGACCTCGGAGTCGGTGAGCCTTCGGAACTTGCGACGCCTCGTCTGGCTCCGCTCGAGCACTCCCGCCTCGACGTGGTCGTGCTCGATCGTGCGGGAGTCCGGGGACCCGAGCACCTGGACGGCGTTCTTCACAGCCGTGGGGAGGTCCCAGCCTTGTTCGTAGCGCTGCTTGAGGCTCTCGGTGAGGTCGTCCGCGTGGCCTCCGATGGCGACGAACCCGTGCTCATCGGTCACGCTCCCGTCGAACAGGACGTGGTAGATGGACGTGCCCTCGATCTCTCCGTTCACTTCCCCGACCAGGATCTCCACCTCGTACGGCTTCATCTGCTGGGTGAAGATCGTGGACAGGGCCTGCGAGTAGGCATTGGCGAGATCCCGGGCCTTGACGTCCTCTCTGCCGTAGGAATAGCCGCGGAGATCCGCGAGCCGGATGCCGGAGATCCGAAGGTCCTCGAACTCGCTGTACTTGCCCACGCCCGCGAAGGCGATCCGGTCGTAGATCTCGCTGATCTTGTGCAGGGTGGCGCTCGGGTTCTCGGCGATGAACAGCAGACCGTCGGCGTACTCGAGCCCGATGACGGAGCGTCCCCGCGCGATGCCCTTGTGCGCGTACTCCGACCGGTCCTTCATCAGTTGGTCGGGCGAGACGTACGGCATGAACGACATCTATGACCTCGTCTCCATGACGGCCCGCACGGCGTTCGCGATCTCGTCGTCGGTGGACTCCGTGGCACCCTGTGCGGTCACCGTCACGATCACGGGGAAGATCCGGCGAGCGAGGTCGGGGCCTCCCGTCGCGACGTCGTCCTCGGCCGCGTCGATCAACGCCTCGACCGCGACCCGCATCGCCTCGTCGTGATCGAGGCTCGGCCGCCAGCGCTTCTTCAGCGAGTTCTTCGCTGGCTGCGCTCCCGACCCCGTGGCCTGGTAGTCCTCTTCCTCCCACCGCCCTCCGGTCGCGTCGTAGTAGAAGAGCCGCCCCTCGCTGCGGCCCTCGTCGTACCCGCCGAAGAGCGGAACGACGACGAGACCCTGTACCGCGAGCGGGAAGTTCGCGCGGATCATCTGGGCGAGCCTGTTCGCTTTCCCCTCCAGGGACAATCGGTCTCCCGTGAGCTTCTCGTAGTGCTCGAGCTCGAGCTGGAAGAGCCGGACGGTCTCCACCGCTTGTCCGGCCGCGCCGGCGATCGCGATCGCGGATAATTCGTCCGCCGCGAAGACCTTCTTCATCCTGGCATCGGCGATGGTGTACCCGGCGGTGGCGCGGCGATCCCCCGCCATCACGATCCCGTCCGCGTACCGCAGCCCCAAGACGGTGGTCCCCTGGGGCATCTCGACCGCGCCGGTCATATGGAGCGACGACGGCAGCGCCTCTGGGCGATGCCGTCGGAGCAGCTCGACGAAGCTCGGATCGGCGCCGAACGAAGCCCCGGAGAGGGGGAGCTCAACCCTGTCGGTCACTCCCCGCCCTTCTGGACGTACGACTTCACGAACTCTTCGGCGTTCTCCTCCAAGACCGAATCGATCTCGTCGAGGATCTCGTCCATCTCCTCTTTGAGCTCGGCGGCCTTCGACGTCGAAGAGACCTGTCCGGCGTCGGCGTCGCTCTCGTCTCCGCCGCCCTTCTTCTGGACCTGCTTGCGTTCCTGTTCGGGCATGGTTCCTCCTCCGTGGCGATTCTAGCCGCAGCGCTCCTGGAGACCCCCATGCGCGGACCCTACCCCTGGATGGCGGCTACCAATGCGGCCGCGTCGTGGGACGCCTCGATCAGGTCGTCCACGTGCGCCTTCGTGCCACGGAGCGGCTCTCTCATCGGGATCCGTTGGAGCGCCTCCGCGCCCGTGTCGACGATCAGCGAGTCCCACGACGCGGCCGCGATGGCATCGGAGAACTTGGCGATGCATCTTCCTCGGAAGTACGCCCGGGTTTCTTCAGGCGGTTCCATGATGGCGCGCTCGATCTCGGCATCGGCGACGAGACGGTCCACCTTGCCCGATCGCTCCAACCGGTAGTACAGGCCCCGTTCCTTCCGGACGTCGTGGTACTGGAGGTCGATGGCTCGGAGCTTCGGATCGCCTCGGTCGAGTCCCCCCCGCTCTCGGTAGGCCTCCAGCAGCCGGAACTTGGCCACCCAATCCAGCTCGCGATGCAAGGAGAGCGGCTCGGCTTCCAGTGCTGCCAGTACCGCCTCCCATCGGTCGAGGACCTCGCGGTTGTCCTGCGTGTCATCCTCGCGCTCCACGTACTTCTTGGCATGCTCGAAGTACTCCCATTGGAGGTCCACCGCGCTGAGCCGCCTGCCATCGGCGAGTGGTACCTCGACCGTGCACGTCACGTCCCGGGAGATCTCGTGCAGCGCGCGCACCGGTCCCTCGAGCGAGAGGTCCGGCAGGAACCGATCCTCGATCATCTTCAGGACGATCGCGGTGGTGCCCACCTTGAGGAACTGCGCCACCTCGCACATGTTGGCGTCCCCGATGATCACGTGCAGACGCCGGTACTTCTCCGGATCGGCGTGGGGTTCGTCCCGTGTGTTGATGATGGGCCGCTTCAGCGTTGTCTCCAGGCCGACCTCGGTCTCGAAGAAGTCTGCCCGCTGCGTGAGCTGGTAGATCGGCCGGCCCCGCTCGTCCCACGGCGCCTCCGAGCCCAGCTTGCCAGCACCGCAGAAGATCTGCCGCGAGACGAAGAATGGGGTCAGGTCCCGGACGATGTCGGCGAACGGGGTCTGACGGTCGATGAGGTAATTCTCGTGGGTCCCGTAAGAGTTGCCCTTGCCGTCGGAGTTGTTCTTGTAGATCAGCAGCGCGGGAGCCTCGGTCATCTGGGACGCGACCTCCCCGAGCGATCGCTCGAGGATCCGCTCCCCCGCTTTGTCGTGGATCACCAGCTCACGTGGCGTGAGGCATTCGGGGGTCGAGTACTCGGGGTGCGCATGGTCGACGTAGTACCTCGCGCCGTTCGGCAGGATCACGTTCGCGAGGCCGAGATCCTCGTCGGAGACCTCGCGCGAAGGGATCGGCTCGAAGCCCCGCGCGTCCCGGAGGGGTGATTCCTGCTCGTAGTCCCAGCGGATACGTCGGAGTGACCCGGCGAAGGTCGAGATCAACAGCGAGGACGAGAGGACGGGATTGAAGTCCGGCACACCGACCGCGGCGATGCCGTACTCGGTCTCGGTACCCAGAACCTTCGGGATGGCCACCGGGGGACCCTACAGATATTGGCCGGGGCTCACGCGCTCGACCTGCCGGCCGTCCCCCTCATCACCGAGCAGGGTTCGGACGTAGACGATCCGCTCGCCCTTCTTGCCTGAGATCCGTGCCCAGTCGTCGGGGTTGGTGGTGTTCGGGAGGACCTCGTTGTCCTTGAACTCGTCGCGGATCGCCGTGAGTAGGTCATCGGTCTTGATGCCCTTCTCCCCGGTGGAGAGGAAGCGCTTGATGGCGTCCTTCTTGGCGCGCCGCACGATGTTCTCGATCATCGCCCCCGAGTTGAAGTCCTTGAAGTAGAGGATCTCCTTGTCCCCCGATGCGTAGGTGACCTCGAGGAAGCGGTTGCGTTCGGAGGGCTCGTACATCTGCTCGATGGTCCGCTCGATCATCCGGGCGACCGCGACCGAGACGTCTCCCGCGTGTCGCTCGACCTCGTCCGGGTGGATCGGGACGACGGGGTGCAGGTACTTCGACATGACGTCCTTGGCCTGGTCGGCGTTGGGTCGCTCGATCTTGATCTTCACGTCGAGCCGTCCCGGCCGGAGGATCGCCGGGTCGATCAGGTCTTCGCGGTTGGATGCGCCGATCACGATGACGTTCTTGAGGGTCTCGACACCGTCGAGCTCCGAGAGCAGCTGCGGCACGATGGTCGACTCGACGTCGGATGAGATCCCCGTGCCGCGCGTGCGGAAGATCGAGTCCATCTCGTCGAAGAACACGATGACGGGAAGTCCCTCTTCGCTGCGCTCCTTGGCGCGTTGGAAGATCTCCCGGATCTGCCGTTCCGTCTCCCCGACGTACTTGTTGAGCAGCTCCGGACCTTTCACGTTCAGGAAGTAGCTGCGAGCGTCCTCCCGACCCGTGCGCTCCCGGACCTTGTCGGCCAGAGACTTGGCGACCGCCTTCGCGATGAGCGTCTTGCCGCAGCCAGGCGGTCCGTACAGCAGGACACCCTTGGGCGCCTCCAGCTCGTGCTCCTGGAAGAGCTCCGCGTAGAGGAAGGGCAGCTCCACGGCGTCGCGGATGGCTTCGATCTGACCCTCGAGACCCCCGATGTCTTCGTAGGTGATGTCGGGGATCTCTTCGAGGACGAGTTCCTCGACCTCTTCCCTGGGGAGGAGCTCCGTCGCCACGCCCGAACGCGAGTCGTAAAGGACCGGGTCTCCCGCCCTCACCGTCTCACCGAGGAGCGACCCCGCGAGAAAAGCCACGTGCTCCTCGTCGCCGCGGCTCACGACCACGGCTCGATCGGCTCCGAGTCGGTCCTTGACCTTGACCACCTGGCCCGTGGCGTCGGGGTCCAGGACCTCGACGACGTTGAGCGCGTCGTTCAAGATCACCTGTGCGCCGGATCGGAGCTTGTCGGGGTCGAGGTCCGGCGCCGGCATCACCCGCATCTTCCGACCGGCGGTCACCACGTCGACGGACCCGTCGTCGTTGCTGCCCACGAACACCCCGAAGGTGGCGGGCGGCTGGGATAGCTTCTCGACCTCTTCGGCGAGGGACTCGATCCGCTGCTTCTCGTCGCGCAGGGCATCCGCCAGCCTCTGGTTCTGACCCGAGGCCCGGGCGAGTGCCTCCCGCGTCTCGACGAGCTTCTCCTCGAGGAGTTGCACCTGTCGCGGGGCGTTGGTCAGGCGGCGGCGGAGGAGCCCGACCTCCTCCTCGAGGAAGGAGATCTGTGTCTGGAGCTCATGGATCTGCTTCTCGCGCTGCTCAGCCTGCTCGTGGCGATCCGCCATCCGGTCTCACCTTCCGCCCGGGGCTCCGATGCTACCCGCAGCATCTTCACCCCTTCTGGGGTCCTTTTCCGTAGATACGGCAATAGGCCCGGCCGGGCTGGATGCCCGGAACCGGGTACTCCTCCGATGTTAGTTCCTCGGCCCGACACGGGCGACGGTCAGGAAGCCCGTGTGTCCCACCATCCGGTGGTCGGGACGCACGCTCCGCGCCGACACGTGCCAGCCTCGCTTGAGCACCTCGAACGTCTCGATGTGGAGGAAGCCCGCCTCCGGGAGCGCCAAGACGAGCTGCTGCACCTGGATCGTCGTGGGGAGGTACGCGCAGAGCACCGCTCCCGGCTCGAGCGCTGGGTGCAGCTCTCCCAGTGGCACCCAGGGCTCGGGGAGATCCAGGACCAGCCTGTCGAACCGGTCGCCGCGTGAGCCCGCGTCGCTCACGTCCCCGTCACGCATCTCCAGCCGGTCGGGGATCTTCCCGAAGAAGCTCTCGATGTTCGCCTGGGCTCGCTCCCGATGCTCCGGCCGGAGCTCGTAGGACACGACGCGCCCTCCTTCGCCAACCGCCCGACAGAGCGCGATCGTCAGCGCTCCGGACCCCGTTCCGGCTTCGAGCACGCGCGCCCCCGGGAAGACGTCCGCGTACACAACGATCGGCCCGAGGTCCTTCGGGTAGACGACCTGCGCCCCTCTGGGCATCTTCAGCACGTAGTCGGCGAAGCGAGGACGGAACGCGGCCAGGACCATCCCTCGGGCGGTCACCACCCGTGTCCCTTCCGGCTTGCCGATCAGGTCGTCGTGCGTGAGAGTCCCCGCGTGCGTGTGGTAGTTGGCCCCGGGCTGCAACGAGAGGAGATAGGTTCGCTCTCGCTGGTCGATCAGCAAGATCATCTCTCCCGCTTCGAATGGCGCGCTCATCGGCCGGCCCGGTCGTAGATCTCCGCAGGGAGCACCTCGTCGGCGAGCTCCTCCGCCAACTCTCGGTCCGAGGGTTCGGGGCCGGCCCTCAGGCGCTCCCCCAGGATCTGCGCGCGCGCCCGGCAGAACGCGCAGAAGCGACCCGTCGTTGGCTGGCTGCATGCCTCGCAGGAGCGGAGGTCGGCTCGATCTTCCGACCGGAACAAGGGCGCGCCGCGCTCCAGGTAGCCGAGGAAGAACTGCGCCTTCGTGCCGGGCGAGGCGTGCTCGATCGCGTTCATGGCCTCCTTATGGCGGAGCTGGGTGTTGCCGGCGACGAGCGGGCACTCCTCGACGACGTAGTCGATGCCCCGCAGGAAGGCGTAGGCCGCCGTCTCGAGCTCGGAAAGGCGATGGAGGGGCTTGACCTTCCTGACCATGCCTTCGTGCGCCGGAAGGGCGGGGGATTGGCGCGCGATCGCCTCGGTTTGCCAGCGGAGGGTGTTGCCGAGCAAGGTCGCAGCCTCGTCGTCGAGGTTGTGTCCGGTCGCGAGGACATCGAATCCGCCCTCGAGCGCGGCGCGGTTGAAGACGTAGCGCTTCGACAGGCCGCAGACGGCGCAGGTCGATCGCGAACCGCGTTGCCCGGCAGTGGGGATGTCGAAGCCGTGCTCCTGCTCGATATCGACCGTCAGTAGCCGGACCCCTCGATGGTCCGCGAAGTTGCGAACTGCATCGTGTGAACGGTCGGAGTATCCCCCGATCCCGAGCCCCAGATAGAGACCGCTGGCGTCGTAGCCGAGTCCGAGAAGCACGTCCCACAATGCGAGCGAATCCTTGCCCCCCGACACGGCGACCAGGATCCGGTCGTCGGGTCCCATCATCCGGAAGCGTCGGATCGCCTTCTCCACCTGGGTCCGGAACATGACGAGGAAGTGCTCGGTGCAGAAGGCCGCGCGGTGGCGCCGGATCTCGATCACGGCGGGCCCGCGGCAGCTGCGGCATCTCATGGGGCTCCTCCCGAGATGACGGGACGGATCTCCAGCTCGTCGTCGTCACGCACCGACGTCTCCTGGGTGATGAGCTCGCCGGCCCGGATCACGAGCACCGTGTCCGCCACGATGCCGAGCTCGTCGAGGACGGAGCCGACCGGGCGCCCGCCCCCGATCATCACCTCGCGGTCGGGGTTGCGCAGCTTGACCTTCACCTGGAAAGGCTAGCGCAGAAGGGTACGTCTCCCGGAGGTCTACGGTTCCCAGAGGTCTACGGCTCCAAGAACGCCGTCGGGAGGGGCTTCGTGCCCAGCGTGACCGAGATCGTTCGCTCCTGGCTGTCCGAGCCGACCACCGCCACCTGCACCTCGTCGCCGGGCTTGAGGCCGTCGAGGACGCGACCGAGGTCCGCGGCCGCCTCGATCGATTCCCCGTCAACCTCCACGATCACGTCTCCCTCTCGGATCCCGGCGGCGGCGGCCGGGCCGTTCGTCAGGGTCGCCAGGACAAGAGCCCCGCTCTCGACCGGCAGGCCGAGCTGGAACGCGAGGTCCGCCGTCACGTCTCTCGTCGACACCCCGAGGTACGCCGTGGCGTTGAGCGGCTCCGAGATGGCCTGATCGATCGCACTCTTCGCGGAATCGATCGCGATCGCGAATCCGATGTTCTCCGCGTTCTCGCTGCCCGCGGAGTTGATCCCGACGACCCGACCGGCCATGTCCACGAGGGGGCCACCTGAGTTCCCGTGGTTGATCGCCGCATCCGTCTGGATCACTTCGCTGTAGGTGCGAACTCCGCTGGGGCAGACCGTGCACTGCGGATCGGGGACGCGGATCGTCCGGTCCAGGGAGGAGACGATGCCTCCGGTGACCGAAGGTCCGCCCTCCAGGGCCAGCGCGTATCCGATCGCTACGACCCGTTGCCCGAGTCGCAGATCGGCGCTGGAGCCGAGCTTGAGGGTCGGCAGTCCCTCCGCATCGATCTTCAGGACCGCCAGGTCGTGCTCGCAGTCGCCGCCGATCACCCGAGCGCCATATCGCGTCGGCTGGTCCTCCGAGGTGAACACGGAGATCCGAGATGCACCCTGCACCACATGGCAGTTGGTCACGACGACCCCGTTCGCCCGAACGACGAATCCGGTCCCTACGCCCCTCCCCTGTTCGGGTTGCCCGGTCGGGGAAGCCTGGTAGATGTTCGTCGTCACGTTGACCACGGACGGCAGGACGCGTGCGGCGACCGCCGCGAAGGGCTCTCGTCCCGGATCCAGAGGCGGGAGCGGGGATGCGGTCGGGCTCGTGCTCCGGAGCGCCGTCTCGGTGCAGGCCCCGAGCAGGAGGGCGAGCGAGACGGTCAGCAGCAGGGATCGGCTGAAGGATGTCACCGGCTTCACGCGGGGTGTTCGTTCCCGATCGTATCGGGGTTCGAAGAACCCCACCGATACCTCATGCCTCCGCCGATCTCACGGTCATCCGAGCAAGGAACCGGAAGGCAGCTCCTTCATGGGGTCGACGAACGGGATGGATGCCGTCCGGCCGAGGAGGTGGTCGCCGTCCTCGGTCTCGACATCGAGGTCGGTGCCCGGTGCCGAGAGCTCGATCGGCACCCAGACGTACCCGATGTTCCTCTCGAGGCCCGGTGACCAGACCGCGTCGGTCATGCGCCCGACCAGATCGCCGCCGTGATGGACCGGCCAGCTCTCCGACATCTCTGCCCGGAGCTCGTCACCCTCGAGCTCGATGCCGACGAGCTTCCGGTCGACGCCCTCGTGTTTGATCCGCTCGAGCGCGTCCTTCCCCACGTAGTCCTGCGGCTGGTCCTCGACGAGCCGTTCGAGCCCCATCACGTGGAGAGGCGTGTCGTCGATCGTCATGTCGGAGCCGTAGTTGAAGATGCCCGCCTCGATCCGTCGTGCCTCGCACGGCGCGATCGGCCTGATGCCGAACTCCTCGCCGGCGTCTGCGACGGCGGCCCAGAGCTCGTCGCCCTTCGAGCCGTCCAGGAGGTTCACCTCGAAACCGGGGAGCGCCGTCCACCCCGTTCTGCTGATGAGGACCGGGATCCCGTGGATCTCGAACTCGTCGACCCAGTAGTACTTGATGTCGTAGATCGATGGCCCCACCAGCTTCTCGAGGGTCTTGGCCGAGAGCGGGCCCTGCACCTGCAGCGGATGGACGTCGGGGAAGGTCACGTCGACGTCCAGGCCGGAGGCCGTGGCGACCCCCAGTGCGTAGAGCCCGGCGTCGGAGTCCGCCAGCTGCATCCACCAGGTGTTCTCGGCGACGTGGAGAAGCACCGGGTCGTTCACGATGCCGCCGTCCGGCGATGTAACGATCATGTACTTGCCCTGCTTCACGGCGCAGTTCGTGAGATCGCGGCACGTGATCATGTCGAGCAGCCGGTCGGCATCCCTGCCCGCCACCTGCACGGTGCGCTCGACTCCGACGTCCCACATCGTCACGCCGGTGGACAGCAGGTGGTATTCGACCTCGGGATCGTCGAAGTACCCGGGCAGATACATGTGGTTGTAGATGTCGTAGGCGGTACATCCGGCTCGAAGCGTTGCCTTGAAGAAGGGTGACTGCCGGTACCAAGGGCCGAAGTACAGGGTCGCGCTCTTCGCCAGCATCTCCGGTCGCTCATTGACCATCGTTCTCTCCTCCGGACATCGCGGAACGGGCGGGCTCAGACTGAAGCATCGTTCAATCCACGGGCCGCATGCAAGTCGGTTAATGGCCCCTGAGCAGGCACGAGGGACCTGAACGGGCGTTAGGACCCTGACTTGGTTGGGCTCCCTACGAGACGGGGATCGTCTTGTCCGGATCCACGAACGGCATCGGAACCACCGTCGCGTTCCGTTCGCCCCACTCGGTCTCGACGGCAACCGACACGCCTTCGGACGAGCGGTCCGCGGGAAGCCAGCAATAGCCGATGTTCTTCGCGAGCCGTGGCGAGTAGATCGCAGACGTGACTTTCCCGATCCGCTCTCCCCCGTCGAGAGCGGGCCACTTGACGTTGTTGAGCTCGGGGAAGGGGACTCCGTCGAACTCGACGCCGTTGATCTTCCGGGTGACACCAGTTTGCCGGATCCTGCGAAGCGCAGCGAGAGAGATGGATGCTTCATCCGCCAGGTCCCACGCGACGAGTCGATCGGATCCCATCTCGATCGGGTTGTTCTCGTAGGTCATGTCCGCTCCCCAGTTGAAGATCCCGCCCTCGATCCGGCGGATGTCGCTCGGGCCGGTGGGGACGATGCCGTACTCCTGGCCCGCTTCCATGATCGCCTCGTAGACATCCGTGCCCTTCGACGTGTCGGTGAGATAGACCTCGTAGCCGATCTCCGACGTCCAGCCTGTGCGGGTCACCACGACCGGCGCGTCGGCGATCTTCGCCTCGGTCCAGAAGTAGTACCTGAGGTCGAGGATCTCGGGCCCCAGCAGTTTGGCCATGAGGTCCTTCGACTTGGGACCCTGCACCTGGAGCGGGGCCACGTCGGCCTCCCGGATGGTCACGTCGAGCTCCGGGTACGCGTTCTTGAGGCCGCGCGCGAACAGCAGAGCATCGGAGGAGGCCAGGGCGAACCAAAAAGTGTTGTCGCCCATACGGGTGAGGACGGGATCGTTCACGATCCCGCCGTCCGAGTCACAGATGAGCACGTACTTCCCCTGCCCGACGGCGCACTTCGAGAGGTCGCGCGGTGTCAGGAGCTGCGCGAAGCGGAAGCCGTCGGGGCCTGAGATCTCGAGGCACCGCTCCACCGAGACGTCCCATAGCGTGACTCCGTTGAGCAGCGCCTCGAACTCCGCCTCGAAGGAATCGAAGCGGATCGGGAAGTACATGTGGTTATAGACGGTGAAGCCCTTCGGGCCGTACCGCTGGGTCGCCTCGTAGTAGGGCGTCCGGCGGCTGCGCGCGCCGCGCTGGACCAGGTTCATGTCGAAGGGCTCGGTCATCGAGGGAACTCCTCTCCGGTGGGGCTGCCTGCGCGGCGCCGGCGACGATCCGCGGGCCCCGCCTGCAGGTCTCGGTATCCTGCGAGCACCTTCAGAGGCAGGCAACCACGCGGTGTGACCCCAAGTCAGAAGGCGCCGTTGCGTTCGTAGACCGGCACCCCTTCGACGAACGTGGCCACCACCTCCGCGTTCGCGATCTCTTCGACCGGATGGGCGAAAAGGTCGCGATCCACCACGGCGAGGTCGGCGTACTTCCCCACCTCGATGGAGCCGGTCACCTCATCGAGGTGGTTCACGTAGGCGGAGCCCATCGTGAACGCCGCGATCGACGTCGCGAGGTCCAGCCGCTCGTCGGCGAGGAAGACCTCGTCGCTCCCGTTCCCGTAGAGGTAGCTCGGCGGCATCACGCGGTTCACGGCGACGTGGATCTCTTCGAGCGGGTCCGGGCTCGATACCGACCAGTCGCTGCCCATGGCAAGGGTCGCGCCGGCGCGGACGAGCGACCCGAAGGGATACTGCCACCGCCACCGAGGCTCCCCGAGGAAGGGGATCGTCAGGTCGTCCATCTGGCCCTCGTGCGCCGCCCAGAGGGGCTGGGCATTGGCGACGGCTCGCAGTGCGCGGAACCGAGGAATGTCGTCGGGGTGTACCACCTGGATGTGTGCGAGATGGTGCCGATGATCGCTCGGGCCGTTCGTCTCCAGGGCCGCCTCGATCGCGTCGAGGGCCTCGCGGACCGCACGCTCCGCCAGCGCGTGGAAGTGGACCTGAAAGCCCAGCCGGTCGAGGGCGGTCACGTAGCCCTTCAACGCCTCGGGGTCGACGAAGGAGATCCCGCGCTCATCCGTGATCCGTCCCTCCGCATCGAGGTAGGGCTCGAGGACGGCGGCCGTGAACGTTTCGCACACGCCGTCCTGCATGATCTTGACCGTCGTGGTGGCGAACCTCCCGGACCGCCCGCGCTCCCTCAGATCGACGAGGTCGGCGATCTGGTCCTCGCCACGCTCCCGGTCCCACCAGAGCGCCCCGATGACACGGGCGGTGAGAGCACCGCTCCCGCCGGCCCGGAGGTAGGCGGAGTAGTTGTCCAGCCAGTGGTCCGTGGATACGATCGCGTCCTGCCAGCCCGTGATGCCCAGGGAATGCAGGTGTCGCTGGCCCTCGAGCAGCCCCTCGTGGATCTCGTCGGCCGTCGGGTCGGGTGCCAGCCGGCCCACGAGGTCCGCCGCGCCCTCGTGCAGCGTCCCGGTGGGCTCACCGGTGTCGTCGCGCTCGATCCG